>CAZPCX010000032.1:0-5726 GCA_964585265.1 uncultured Muribaculaceae bacterium
CTAAGTTTACATCTAAGGGTAAAGAATCTTCTAAGAAAGATTTAGCAAGAATTGCTATGTGTTATCCTAATGCTTATGTAGCACAAATATCACTAGGTGGTAATATGCAACAAGCTATTAATGCATTTGTAGAAGCAGAGAAACATGATGGACCATCTATTATAATTGCATATTCTCCTTGTACTAATCATGGAATTATTGGTGGTATGAATAGTATATTACAAGAAAAGAATGCAGTTAAAAGTGGATATTTTCCAATATTTAGATCTAATCAAAAAACTGGAGAATTCCATTTAGATTATAAAGAACCAGATTTTAATTTATTCTTAGATTATTTAATGAGTGAGAATAGATTTAAAGTATTAAAGATTGTTAATAGCGAGAAAGCAGATAAGTTATTTGAAGAATTAAAACAAGAAGCTATTAAGAGATTTGAATTTTATAAAAAACAAAGTAATTGATTACTTTGTTTTCTATTTATTATATATTTCTTGACAAACTTACTGACAAATGATAAAATATCAGTAGATTTGTCAAGGAGGAATCTTTATGAAAAAAATGATAGTAAAAGAATTTATAAATAAAAGTAATATTGAAATTATTCAAGAACTTATAAAAATGAATAAAGGATATATTACTACTAAGCAATTATCAGATTTTGGAATTCATAGGATGTATCTTAATATTATGGAAAAGAAGAAATTAATTGAAAGAGTAGGATGCGGTATTTATATTGATTATAAAAAAATAGAAGATAGTTATTATGTATTTAGTCAAAGAATGTTAAATGCTATTTTTTCACATTTTACTGCATTATATTTTCATGGACTTTCAATAAAAGCTCCAAATGATAAATATGATATTACTGTTAAAAAATCATATAATAGTAATCATTTAAAAAATCATGAAGTTTTTTATGTTTCAGGTGATATATATAATCTTGGTCTTTCAAAAATAAAAACACCTATGGGAAATGAAGTAAAGGCTTATGATATTGAAAGATGCATATGTGACATAATACGTTCTAGAAAAAGAATGGATATAGAGCATGTTAAGTATAGTATTAAAGAATATCTTAAGAGAAAAGATAAAGATTTAGTTAAACTTTCAGAATATGCAAAGAAAATGGGTATTGAAAAAGATGTTATTGAATTTGTGAGTATGTTTTATGATTAGTATGCAAATAAAAGGTAAAATTAGAAATATTTCTAATAAAAGAAATATTGATTTTAATACAGTTTTTAGATTGTATATGTATGATAGATTTATTGAAAGACTTGCATTAAGCAAATATAGTGAGAACTTCATACTAAAAGGTGGTTTTTATTTAAGTACTTTATTTGGTATCGAAAATAGATCAACAATGGATATTGATACAGCATTAACTAAAATATCATTTAGCAAAGAAAATATAATTAAAATTATTAATGAAATAATTCTAATTGATATTAAAGACGATGTAAAAATATATGTTAGTAACATTACGGATATTAATATGTTAAATGGATATGTTGGTTATAGAGTTACACTAACTATTATGTTAGAAAGTATTAAAGAAATTTTTCATATTGATATTGTAATGAATGATGTAATTGCTTCTGAAATTACAAGATATGAGTATTATCCAGTATTAAGTGAAACACCTATTGAATTATGGTCATGCAATCTTGAATCTGTTTTGTCTGAGAAGATAGAAACAATATTAAGCAGAGCAGAAGCTAATAGTAGAATGCGTGATTTCTATGATATTTTTCTTATTTATAAGACTAGTTTTAATAATATTAATAAAAGAAATCTTAGAAAAGTTGTTAGAATAACATTTGAAAACAGAAAATATAATGGAGACATAATTAATACTATATATCAAATAAAAAATAGTAATATTTTAAAAGATAGATGGAATATATATGCTAAAAAAAACAGTTATACTGAGAATATTAGCTATGAAGATGTAGTTAATTGTCTTGAAGATTTAATTAAAGTAATAACAAAAACAAAGTAATTAGTTACTTTGTTTTTAATTTATTATATATTTCTTCAATAGGTAATAATTCACTATCTTTATACGTAGGTATTAAATGTATGTGATAATGTTTTATATCTTGTCCTAAACCATTGTTTTGTAATACTGTTAATCCATCAATATCAAGTTTATCTTTTAATAATTTATACATATCTATTACTACTTTATGTATATGATTAAGTATAGTAGTATCTATATCTAATATATCTATATAATGCTCTTTAGGTACTACTAACACATGACCATTACTCTTAGGATTAATATCTAAGAATACTAATAATAAATTATCTTCATATACTTTATATGATGGTATTTCATTGTTTATTATTTTACAAAATATACATTCCATATTATCACTCCCAATACTATTTTAACATAATTATGTTAAAATAGTATTGGAGGTTGTATGAGAAAAATTAGAATTAATATGTTGTCTTATGCTAACTCAGTTAAAGGACAAGGAGTAGGTACTGCTTATTTAGAATTAATAGAATTATTAAAAGATAATAAGAATTTTGAGATTGTTAAAAATAAAGGATTAAAATACGATATTATGCATGCCCATACAGTAGATCCTATTAGTTATATGAAACAAAGACTAAGTAAAGGTAAGTCATTAACTTATGTTCATTTCTTACCAACTACTTTAGAAGGTGCTATTAAAGCTCCTAAGATATTCATGAAGGCATTTGAAAGGTTTGTTAAAAAGATGTACTTAAAATCAGATTACTTAGTAACGGTTAATCCAAACTTTATTAAGGTATTTGAAGAATGGGGATATAAAAAAGAAAATATATTCTATATTCCAAATTTTGTATCTCCAAATAAATTCTTTGAAATGAGTAAAAATGAAATTAAAGATATAAGAAAAGAATATGGATATAATGATTCTGATTTTATTGTTATAAGTATTGGTCAATTGCACAATGGAAAAGGTATAAAAGACTTCTTTAAGTGTGCTAAAGATAATCCTAATATTAAGTTTTTATGGGTAGGAGGATTTAATTTTGGAAAGTTTATGGAAGGATATGAAGATACTAAAAAGATATATGATAATCCATATTTAAATTTAAAATTTACAGGAATAGTACCTAGAGAAGAAGTTAATAAATTACTAAATGCTTCTGATGTATTCTTTTCGCCATCACTAGCAGAAGCATTCCCTTTAGTTACTGTAGAAGCATCTAATACAGGTAAACCAATTGTTCTAAGAGATTTAGATGTATATAATAATATATTCTTTGATAATTACTTAAAAGGTAATAATCATAAAGATTTTTCTAAGATATTAAATGAGTTAAAAGATAATAAAAAGCTATATAAAGAGTATAGTAATAAGAGTATAAATATTAAGAAGTTATATAGTAAAGAAAAAGCATTAAAAATGTGGGAAGATTTATATAAAAAACTGTAAACAAGTATAAATATATATATTACAAAACATTTGTTCGTGATATTATTTATATAGAGGTGATGTTGTGAATTTAGTATTTGAAATAACTACAAAGAGCAACAGTGTTTATAAGTTATTATGTTCAAGAGATAGAAAGACTGTAATACTTCTTAGTGATTCACCAGCATTTAAGAATATTGATTTTATATTGTTAAGCAAACTATATATAACTGAAAGATTAAGCTTTTTTGGAGTTTTATATTCTAATGCAGTTGTAAGTAATAATGGTAAGATATCAAAAAGATATCCAGATAAAGGTATATTTAAGATGGATATGAATACAGAACAATTTACAACAGCAGTAGAAGGTATAAAAATAGTAAATAAAAGATTATTTGATAAGTTATCAAGAGAAAATATCATAAATACTAGAAAATAGAATATATAATAAAATGAATGTCGCAGTGATGTCGCAGTGAAAAGAAAGCAACCAATATTTTGGTTGCTTTCAATTGATTATATATGAAATTCTCATACAAATATCTACTTTTTTTTATTACAATATGTTATAATAAAAATAATAGATAGTAGGGAGGGCACCCATGTATAAGAAGATATTATTTGGTATATTATTAATATTTATAGGGGTATTAAAAGTACAAGCGGTAACTATAAATGAAACTATGACTTGTGATGCTGAAAATCAAACTGTAGATAGATTTAGTTATCCAGAAACAAAGGTATTTGAAAATAGTCTTTGTACTATTAAATGTAGTGAAGAATTAATATATGCAGTCGATCCAATTAAGAGAGTATTAGCAGGAATGGGATTTAGTTATCCTCTTTATGTTTCTGGTGAAAAGAAATGTACTGCTACATATGACTATGATTCATTTTATACTAATCTTCAAAATTTAGTCGATTCTAGAGATGATACTTCTGATCCAAGTTTAAAACAAAACTATATAAATCAAATAACTAATAAGTTATTAGAGAAACAAGAATGTGATGATTATTATAAAAAAGATAATGATGGAGAATATATAATAGATGCAGATGTTACTTTAACTGTAGAAACATCTGGAGCTGCAGATATTGTAGATTATGAATATTTTGAAATTGGAGAATATGAGATTGTAGAAACTATTGAAGAGGTACCTTATAGTGCATGTGAATTAGATAATGGTACTGATAGTTGTACATATAGTACTAAGACTGTTAGTAAATGGGAAAGTATAGATAGAAATGATGGAGTATACACAATTGGAGAAATGTATATAGAAGCTTACACTGGTAATGTTATTAAGACAAGTACAGATCCAAATGATTGTAAGACTTGTAATACATATTTTGTATCTTTTTATGAGAAGACAAGACCAGAAGCATCTGTAATAGGAGATAAAGGATATACTCTTACTTTAAAAGCAGATAAGTTAGGTAATAATGTTATTGCAACTGGAGATATATGGAATCTAAATGTTAATTGTTGGTATGAAGTAGAAAATTTAATGTTTCCACAATCGACTGATGTGAATTATGTTGAATATGGAGAAACAGGATTCATGTATAGATTGATAGAGTTAGAAACACCATTTCCTAAAAGAGAACCAGGTCATAACTGGTTTGGCAATACATCTTTAATAGATACTAAGGTAAAAGATAATGTAATGTATGAGATTAATTTAACTAGATCTGCAATTAGTTTAATAAGACAAGATAATTTATTAAATCCAAATGCTTATAGTATATTTGATTACGATATAAATGGTGTTAATTCTTTTATTGAGAAATATATTGGAATAATCACTAGAAAGTATAGTGGTGATTAAATATGAAAGAAGCGATATGGGGAGTATTAATTGTAGCACTTGGTTTATTAGGAATTGTAATTGTACAGACTTTTCAAAATGTAACTGTAACTAATGATCAAAATTATTATTTATTAAAAGAAACTACAGAAGCAGCAATGCTAGATGCAGTTGATTTAACATACTATAGAAGTACAGGAAAAGTAAGGATAGTAGAAGATAAGTTTGTAGAAAACTTTACAAGAAGATTTGCAGAATCTGCTATAGCAACACAAGATTATGACATAGTAATTCATAGTGTAATTGAAACACCACCATTTGTAAGTGTTTCACTAGGAGCTTATGTATTCTCATTAAAGGGAGATACATTTAATATAAGAAATAGTATTGATTCTATAATTGAAACAAAATATTCAAGAGAAAAATATGAAGAATCTAAAGGTGATTCAATTGAATTTACTTGTTTAACTGGAGAATGTGATGTAACAAGTTGTATAACAGG
>CAZPCX010000033.1:0-5692 GCA_964585265.1 uncultured Muribaculaceae bacterium
CTTTTAATTTAGTCATTTCAATATACCAACTTGGTTTAGCATAATATAATAATGGAGTCTTACATCTCCAACAGTGAGGATAATTATGTTTCATTCTTTCTTTTTTAAACAATTTATTATTTTCTTTTAAATACTTAATTATTTCTATATCTGCATCCATTACAAATAATCCTTTCCAAGGACCATCTGTATATTTACCATCATCTCCAACTGGATTTAAGAAAGGTAAATTATATTTTTTACCAACTTGATAATCATCTTCACCGAATGCAGGTGCTATATGAACTATACCAGTTCCATCTTCCATTGTTACATAGTTAGCTAAAGTAACATAGAATGCTTTCTTATCTACGCTTAATTCAGGTATTAATTGTTCATATTCTATATTTTCTAGAGATTTACCAGTAAATGTTTCTAATATGTTTACTTCTTCTCCTAGAATCTTACTTACTAAATCTTTTGCTAATATAAATATATTACCTTTTGATTCAACTCTAGCATATTCATATTCTGGATTAACTGCTAATGCTACATTAGCTAATAAAGTCCAAGGTGTTGTTGTCCATACTAAAAAGTATTCATTTTTATCTTTTAATTTCATTGGTACAATAACTGTATCAACATCTATTTCCATATATCCTTGTGCTACTTCATGAGATGCTAATCCTGTTCCACATCTAGAACAATATGGTAATATTTTATGACCTTCATATAAATATCCTTCATCAAAGAATTTCTTTAATATATACCATTCTGTTTCAATATAATTATTATCAAATGTAACATAAGGATTATCTAAATCAATAAAATAACCCATCTTTCTAGTCATTTCACTAAATGCATCTTTATTCTTAAATACAGATTTTTTACATTCTTGATTAAATTTTTCTATTCCATACTTCTCTATTTCTTTTTTATTAGATAATTTAAGTGCTTTTTCTACTTCAATTTCTACTGGTAATCCATGAGTGTCCCATCCTGCTTTTCTAAGTACTCTATAACCAGCCATAGTCTTATATTTACATACAGTATCTTTTAATACTCTAGATAATACATGATGTATTCCAGGCATAGCATTTGCTGTTGGAGGGCCTTCATAAAAAACAAAGTTTTCTTTATTATCTCTGTTTTTAATAGTTTTATCTAATAAATTATCTTTTTGCCATTCAAGTGATAATTTATCTTCATTAACACTTACTTTCTCTTTACTTAATTGTTCAAATATTTTACTCATATTATCCTCCTAATTATAAAAAAACATCCTCAATAATAAGGACGTAGTTAGCGCGGTACCACCTTAATTCATAATAAATATGCACTCAATACTATAACGTAGTAAACGTTCTTTCTTAAATATTCAGAAAGAATCATCAAGAGTGATTTATATATTATTCAATACTTATTTTCACCAACATAAGTTCTCTATAAATTAAATAATATATCGTCTCTATCATATGATTAATAAACTTCTTTATCCATATCATCAATTAATTCAATTTGTTGTTCTAATGTTGTTCTTACTCTCTTTTTAAACAATGAAATATTCTTTTTTAATACTTCAGCATCATATTGTAATTTTTCTGCTCTTACTAATGAATCACTTATAATCTTATTAGCATTTCTTCTTGATTCAGATATTACCATATCTGCTTCTTGTTTGGCCATTTGTCTTATTCTTTCGCCATTCTCTTGAGCACTAACAATTGAGGTGTTTAAAGTATGTTCAATAGATTTATATTTAGATATTGTTTCTTGCAAAAGTAAGATAGCATTATCTTTATTCTTTAAATCTACAACAATCTTTTCTACTTGACTAATTATTCCATCTAAAAATTCATTTACTTCTTTTGTATCATATCCTCTAAATGATTTTCTAAATTTATCCATTGTCTCACCTCAGATACTTATATTAACTATTTACCATTCTATGTCTAAATCACTATTGTCATGTATTTTATCTTTATTATCTTCATCAGTAATCTTTCCTTGTACACTAATGTTTTTAGGAGTACATAGAAATATACCTCCACCAACTTTTTGTAATTCTCCACCAATTGCATATATAGTTCCTGAAACAAAATCAATAATTCTCTTAGCTTGATCAGTAGTTACTCTTTTAAAATTAACTACTACAGTATGTCTATTCTTAAGATGATCTGCAATTTGTTGAGATTCTGAAAAAGCACGAGGTTCTAGAAGTATTAACTTTCTTCCTTCACCATTTACATCTTTTAATGCTTCATCAGTACTTAAATTGTAGTATTCATCTTCTACAGTCTCATTTTCTTTTGATTTAAAGAAATTTTTCAAATTCAACTTCATTTTTATTCCTCCATTAAAGAACAATCTCTAATATACTTATTTATCAATTCAATTTTATCACATTTTATTTAAAAGATAAATATATTTTTAAAATAAACCAGTTATTTTTCCAAATTCATCTATATCTATATTTACTGCTGCTGGAACCTTTGGTAATCCAGGCATTGTTCTTATATTACCTGCAATACAAACAATAAATCCTACACCAGCTGATATATTAATAGTATTAATTTTTATATCAAAATTACTTGGTACACCTAACAATTTCTCATTATCAGAGAAAGAGTATTGTGTTTTAGCAATACATATAGGTAAATTACTTAAATTCATATCATTTATTTTATTAATCATTGTTTCTGCTTCTTCTGAATATATTATATTTGTTGCTCCGTATATTTCTTTAGCAACGATAGATATTTTATCCTTAATAGATAAATTTAATTCATATAATGGTTTAAATAATGATTTATCTTCATCTATTACATCAAGTACCTTTTGTGCTAATTCAATTCCCCCACTCGATCCTTTAGCATATACATAACATAATGATGATTTAATATTTAATTTATCTAATTCTGATTTTAAGAAGTTTAATTCATTTTCAGTATCTTTTTCAAATACATTTATACTTACAACACAATTTATATTGTATTTATTAATATTTTCAATATGTTTTATTAAATTACTCATTCCTATTTTAATTGCATTAATATTCTCTTTATCTACATCTTCTAAATTAACACCACCATGTATTTTTAATGCCCTTAAAGTTGCAACTACAACTGCAACACTTGGTATTAAATTTCCATATCTACATTTCAAATCAAAAAACTTTTCTGCTCCTAAATCTGCTCCAAAACCTGCTTCTGTAACAACATAATCACTTAATTTCAATGCTGTTTTAGTTGCAATTATACTATTGCAACCATGAGCTATATTTGCAAATGGACCACCATGAATAATAGTTGGTGTATTTTCTAATGTTTGTACTAAATTAGGTTTAATTGCATCTTTTAATAATAATGCAACTGATCCTTCAATCTTTAAATCATGAACTGTAATTGGTTTATCATCAAATGTATATCCAATTATAATATTAGATACTTTCTCTTTCAAATCCATTAAATCATTTGATAAACAAAGAATAGCCATAATTTCAGATGCTACAGTAATATCAAAACCAGTTTCTCTAGTTGCTGATTTTGGTTTATCACTTAAACCAACTGTTATCTTTCTTAATGCTCTATCATTTAAATCTGCTACCCTCTTCCAAGTTACCTTAGATGGGTCAATATTCAATAAATTATCTTGGTATATTGAATTGTCTATAACTGCTGATATTAAATTATGTGCTGATGTTACAGCATGTAAATCACCAGTGAAATGAAGATTAATATCTTCCATTGGAATAACTTGTGCATATCCACCTCCACAAGCTCCACCCTTCATTCCAAAAGAAGGACCAAGAGATGGTTCTCTTAAACATAATATAGTTTTTTTATCAAGTTTATTTAATGAATCTGCCAAACCAATACTAGTAGTTGTTTTACCTTCTCCAAATTTAGTTGGTGTCATAGCAGTAACTAATATTAACTTACCATTTTTATTATCTTTTATATTTTTAACATTAATCTTTGCTTTATACTTTCCATATAATTCAATATCATCATCACTTAGATTAATAGATGCTGCTATATCATGTATATTCTTAATAATTGAATTTTGAGCAATCTCAATATCTGTCTTCATATTATCAATCCTCTCTATTTTTAAATATACTTTTAAATTCATTTGGTATTGGTGTTTCAAAACGCATTATCTTAGATGTAATCGGATTAACTACTTCTAATATATATGAATGTAGGCACAATCTATGTAATATATTCTTAGTTGCTCCATATTTCTTATCTCCTAAAACAGGATGATTTAATTCTTTCATTTGTACTCTTATTTGATTCTTTCTTCCGGTATCAATTGTTATATCTAATAATGAATAGTATTTATTTGAATTAATCTTTTTATAATTAGTGATAGCTACTTTTCCATCTTTTTCATTAGTTGTATATACTTCTTTACCTTTTGATTCCTTTAAATATGATTTTATTGTATCACTATTCTTTTCAACATTACCTTCTACAACAGCTACATAACCTCTAGTCTTTACAATTGCATTCCAATTATCTTGATATAAATATTTAGTTTTCTCATCTTTAGCAAATAATAGAATACCAGAAGTATCCTTATCTAATCTATGCACTACAAACACTTTATTACCTGTATTCTTGTGTTTTAAATACTCCATAACCATTTTATATGCAGTATTCTCTTTTTCTTTCTCAGTTGATATAGATAGTAAACCATAAGGTTTATTTATAACTATTATTTCATTGTCTTCATATAATATATCTAGTAATTTATGATATTTTTTATTTTCAATTTGTTTTAATTTAATTGTAACTTTATCTCCAATATTTAATAAGTAATCAAATTGAGTTATAGATTTATCATTTACTAATACATTTTTTCTATTTAATAGTGATTTTATATTGTTTTTTGACTTATTTTTAATATTAGAATAAAGAAAATCTAATAATTTATTTTCTTCTTCTATATTAAACTCTAAAATTGCATCATTATTCATAAAATCACCCTTATTTATTATATCATATATATATTTATAGATATCAAAAAAATAAATCTATAAAGATTTATTTTAAGATTAAATATAAAATTGTTAACACTAGAACGATTATTGTAAATGTTGAAGCAATTAATATTGTAAGTAACCCACAATTAACAGTATTGTTACTCTTCTTACTTTTCTTTTTCATTCTTCCTCCTATTTTTATAAGAAAAGTGTATCACTATTTTAATAAAATATCAATAATAATTTATTGTATTCGTAAAATACAAATGCTATAATCTTCTAGAGGTGTAATATGAAACATACTAAACTATATAATATATACAAAAAACATGAAGAAATAGTTAATTATGTTATTGCTGGTGCATTAACTACACTAGTTAGTATTGTTAGTTACTATTTATTTAGATTAATAATTCCTTATTATTATATTAATACTACATTATCATGGATAGCAGCTGTTTCATTTGCATTTATAGTAAATAGAAAATATGTATTTAAAAGTAAAGACACTAATATAATTGAAGAATTTATTAAATTTATTGGATCAAGATTAACAACTCTGTTAATAGAAATAACATTAATGTTTGTACTTGTTACATTATTAAAAGTAAATGATATGATTGCAAAATTAATGTTACAAATAATAATATTAGTATTAAATTATGTATTAAGTAAATTATATGTATTTAAAAAGAGAAACTAATTGTTTCTCTTTTTTTTCTT
>CAZPCX010000034.1:0-5612 GCA_964585265.1 uncultured Muribaculaceae bacterium
ACTCATATCTATAACATGAGCTATAACTCTAGTTCTTTCTATGTGTCGTAAGAAGTCATAACCTAAACCTTCACCTTTAGAAGCACCTTCAATTAATCCTGGTAAGTCTGCAACAGTAAATATCCTACCATCTTTAGTTTTAACAACTCCTAAGTTAGGAGATAATGTAGTAAAATGATATGCTGCAATTTTAGGTTGTGCATTAGATATTTTCGATAATATAGTTGATTTCCCTACACTTGGTAAACCAACCAAACCAACATCAGCTATTAATTTCAATTCTAATCTTAACTCAGTCTTTTCTCCTGGTTCTCCTTTTTCAGATACATCTGGTGCTGGATTAAAAGAAGTAGCTAGCGCTTTATTTCCTCTTCCTCCTCTACCACCCTTTGCAATTATAACTCTCTCACCTTTATGTTTTAAATCTGCTACAACTAAATTAGTATCATTATCAATTATTACAGTACCAATAGGAACTTTAATTACAATATCTTCAGCATCTTTACCAGTTTTTAATTTACCACTACCATTTTCTCCTTTATTACCTTTTATTATCTTACGATATTTAAAATCTAATAAAGTACTTAAACCTTCATGCACTTCAAATATTATACTAGATCCCTTCCCACCGTTACCACCATATGGTCCACCATCAGGAATAAATTTTTCACGTCTAAAAGCAGTGCATCCATCTCCACCATCTCCAGCAATTACCTTAATAACAACATTATCTATAAACATATTCCCACCTCAAAATAAAGAAAAACAAGTTTAAGCTTGTTTAGTTTCATAAACACTAACTTGTTTTGTATCTTTTGTCTTATATTCAAACTTAACATACCCAGAAACCTTTGCATACAATGTATCATCATTTCCTCTACCTACATTTTCTCCTGCAAATATCTTAGTACCTCTTTGTCTATATATAATAGATCCACCTGAAACATATTCTCCATCAGCAGCCTTAGCTCCAAGACGCTTTGATTGTGAATCTCTACCATTAGTAGTTGAACCTTGTCCTTTTTTGTGAGCAAATAATTGAATATTAAACTTCAACATCACTACACCTCCCTATATATTTTAATATTTTTACTATATTCTTTTTCTAATTCATCAAGCATATTAATCATATTAATAATTAACTTATCAACAATATTATCATGCTTTAGTATTTCAATCGTTATACCATCATTATCATTAACACTAATATAACTCTTATCTAACTCTAAAATAGCATTAACAGTTGTTAAAACACAACTACTAACAGCAGCACAAACAATATCTTTACCATACTCACTATGTTTCGCATGCCCTTTTACTTCTATTTTATTTTTAGAAATATTAATTTTTATCATATTAACCTTCTATTTTAGTAATTTTAACTTTAGTATATGGTTGTCTATGTCCTTGTTTCTTATGAAAATTATTCTTTTGTACATAATGATACACAATTATTTTTCTTTGTTTACCATTTTTAATAACTTCACCAGTTACTTTTCCACCATCTAAATATGGCTTACCACAAACACCATTAACCATTAAAACCTTATCAAAAACAACTTTCTTTCCTTCTTCAACATCAAGTTTTTCAACATAAATCTCACTATTTTCTTCAACATAAAATTGTTTTCCACCAGTTTCAATAATAGCTTTCATATTTTACCTCCCTTTAACTAAGACTCACCTTTAGGGTACATAAATGTTTAAAACCCTTTCAGAGTGGTTGTAGACCGAGGTCATACAATCTAGAAAATAATAACATATAATCAATGTATAGTCAATTATTATGCTATATTATTGCAAAAAAAATACCAACTAGAAATTTCATACAAGTACGAAATAACTAATTGGGTATAAAAACAATAACATGGATATTAATGTATGTCAACACTTTTATTAAATTTTTCAAAAAAAAATACCAACTAGAAATCTCATACAAGACGAGAAAACTAATTGGTATAAATAAGATAACATATATATTTTGATGTGTCAACCCTTTTTACTAAATTTTTTTATCTTCATAAAAACTATAATAATTATTGTTACCAATTATTAAGTGATCTAGTATTGGTATCTTTTGACTTTTACCAATATTAACTAGTTGTTCAGTTAAAATAATATCTTCATTGCTTGGTGTAACATCACCAGAAGGATGATTATGTATGCATATTATATAAGACGCACTATTTAAATAAGCATATTTAAATACCTCTCTAGGATGTACTAAACTCATATTAACAGTACCTACAAACAATAACTTCTTATCTATAACCTTCTTCTTAACATCTAAATATACAACATAAAATCTTTCTTGATCATTATCTTTTATTAAATATTTAAAGTAATTATATATGTCCTCACTATTTTTAATATTAATATTATCAATATTTTTCTCATAATATACTCTTCTACCTAATTCTAAAGATGCTATTAAAGTAACTGCTTTTACAACACCAATGCCTTTTATATTAGTAATACCATTAATAGTTATATTCTTTAATTCACTTATATCTTCAATATTACTTAATATCTTTAATGATAACTGTTTAACAGAAATAGATACAGTACCAGTTTTTAATATAATAGATATTAAATCTTCATTAGATATATTATCTACTCCATATTTTATTAATCTTTCTCTAGGTTTCTCATCATCAATTAAATCTTTAATCATAATTCCTCCTACATATATATTAAATATGTAGGAAAATAATCCTTTATAAAAAAACATATAGATTTCTATATGTTATTCTTTATTAAATTCATATTCTTTTGTTTTTTCTAATTCATTTCTACAAGATATCTTGTTTATATACTTTTCAATTAGTCCTTTAGTTACTACTAACATAATTAAAGAAACTGATGAAAATATAAGTATTTGTATATATTCATTTGCAGTAAAAAATGTAGATATACTTGCAATAATAGCACCTATAGCAATCCATATTGCTACTAGATTATGAGCAAATAATTCTATAACAACTGAAAGTACACAAATTGATAACCAAAAAATAATCATCATAATATACCTCCACTATTATTATATATTAGTATGCATACATATATCAATTGCACTTTACACTATTTTAAGAAACCAGCTATTATTTCTTCTTCTGCTTCCTTTTCACTTAAACCTAAAGTCATTAACTTAATTAATTGTTCTCCTGCTATTTTACCAATAGTAGCTTCATGTATTAAATTAGCATCAACATGCTTAGCATCTATCATTGGAACTGCTTTTACATGTGCTTTATCTTTTATAATAGCATCACATTCAATATGGGCATAACACTTATTTAAACCCTCTACATTAGATATAAACTCTTGACTTGAGTTATCTGATGCAACTGATCTAGAAACTACATGAGAACTAGAATTATTGCCATTTAATAGTATATCAAACTTAGTAATAGCCTTTTGATATTCATTAGTCATAATCTTCTCAGAAATAACAAGAGTACTATTATCAGATAAACTAGCTTTAGTTGTTCTTAAAGAATAATCTACACCCTTAATTTGTGATGTTTCCATATCCATTCTAGAACCATCTTCTAAATATATCTCAGTAGTAGGATTAATAACCTTATTACCTAATCCTTCACAGTAATGTTTCTCAATATATTTAACCTTACAATTCTTTCCTAAATAAAATCTATGAATACCAGTATGTTCTGAATTCAAATCCTCATCATTATGAATTCCACATCCTGCGAGAATAACAACATTTGAATTAGATCCAATATGAAAATCATTATATACAGTATCCTTCAATCCACTCTCAGTAATAATAACAGGAATACTTAATATGCATAAAGAAACATTTTCTTTTACAAATACATCAATACCAGAACAATCTTCTTTACTAACTATATTTATATTGTCATCTACTTTTCTTTCTAATATCTTACCATTCTTTCTTATATTAAATGCTCCAGGTTCTTCATATCTATTATCACCAATATTCTTTAATAAATCTTTATCCACTTTATTCATTTATTACATCCCCCAAACAACAATTCTTATCTACGAATATAGAATTTATTATCTCTTCTTTTTTACCAATTTTTTCAATCATACCATTTTGTAATAATACAATCTCATCAGCTTTATCTAATATCTTCTCTTGGTGAGAAATAACAATTACAATACCTTTAGGTAATGTATCAAATAAAGATGTTATCCTTTGAAAACTCCATAAATCAATCCCTGCTTCAGGTTCATCAAAAATAGCAACCTTAGGATTCCTAGAAATAACAGACGCTATTTCAATCCTCTTCAATTCACCACCGGATAAAGAACTATCTACTTCCCTATCCATATATTCCTTAACACATAAACCAACAGAAGAAAGAATACCACAAGATTCCTTCTTACATACTTCTCTATTCAAAGATAATCTCAATAAATCACATACAGTTATTCCTTTAAACTTAATAGGAGTTTGAAAAGCAAAAGCAATTCCCATCTTTGCTCTTTCATCTATAGTCTTATTAGTTATATCTACACCATCTAATATAACACTACCAGAATCCGGTTTTTCAATACCCATAATAACCTTAGCTAAAGTAGATTTACCACTACCATTAGGACCAGTTATTACTAAAAACTTATTATCATCTATCTTTAAATTAATATCATTTAGTATATTCTTACCATTTCTTTTGATATTAATATTTTTAAGTTCTAACATAATTACCTCCACATAACTATTATATCATTATATTAATACACTACAATTAATTACAGATATATCTTTATCTTTAACTTCCAACATAATATCTATATTATTTAAATTACTAATAAACTTCTTAAATATATTTACATCAATAGTCTTAGAATGAGATCCTTTCTTTTTACTAATATCTTGTTGTGAATAATGTATCTTTTGAGGACCATCTATTTCTTTCCAAGTAGATGTCGCTTTAGAAATCCAATGATAATCATCATTATCATCATATTTATTAATCATATTATGTAAATTATCATATACAACAGGAATACCAGTATCATTACTTATTTTTAATACATCGCAAATGTTATAAGACTTATCATCATTTTCAATTACCAATCTACATTTAATATTGTCATTTAATTTATAATAATTAGAAATAAATCTTTTTATAGAAAGTTCTTTATCACCATATATACCACCAACATGTAGCACTATCTTATTAGTACAATCCAAACCCATCATATCTAAAATATCACAATGATATATAAGATCATTTATACTATTTAATACTACTTCATTTCTGATAGAATTTAATACAGTGTATTGACCAGGATGCATAGATACTCTCATATTATATTTTTTAATCTTATCTCCAATAGATTTAAATTTAGAATAGAAATAACTTCTCCAATCAAACTTATTTAAATTACTTGACCCAAATGGTATTAAATCAGAAGATATTCTAAATAACTTAATATTATTTACATTATTATATTCAATAGATTCATCTAATAAATCTAAATTATATTCAATAATATTTTTAATGTTTTCATCATTAACATTTTTAGCTCTACAAGTTCTATAATTTCTATCTATACCTAAAGTAATACAAGCATATCCTATTCTAATCATAATATCTCCTCTTAAGACATATATATAT
>CAZPCX010000035.1:0-5322 GCA_964585265.1 uncultured Muribaculaceae bacterium
TGTCACATTGTTTATTTCTTCCTCTAAGGCATGTATTCTTATTGAATTACCATTATCTAATACATCTACTGAATATGTTGGAATTACATTTTCTACATAATCTAATTGAATTAATGCTTCGACATCACTATCTGTTAAACCATAAGAGCTTATTATTTTAAAGTCCATCAGATTGTTTTTATCATAATAATTATCTGCTGTATATAACATACCTGCCGTTGCTTCTCTCAACCCCATAAATACACTTATTCCAAGTGCAATTATTAACGTTATTGAAAAGAAACGACCTAATGATTTACTAATTTTTTTAAAGGTATTTTTCAGCAATAATTTCATTACCAATCAATCTCCTTAATATCTTTCGGTTTATTATTAATTTTAACTTCTTCAACAGTACCATTCTTCATTTTTATAACACGATTTGCTAATTGAGATATTATTGAGTTATGCGTAATTATCACAACTGTAACTTTAAAATCGATACAAGCTTTTTGTAAAACTTCTAAAACTTTTTTACCTGTTTTAGAATCTAATGCTCCGGTTGGTTCATCACAAAGCAACAATTTTGGTTTTTTAGCAATTGCTCTAGCAATAGCAACTCTTTGTTGTTCTCCTCCAGATAATTGAGAAGGGAAGTTATTCATCCTGCTTTTTAAACCAACACTATTTAATACCTCAATTGCTGGAAGTGTATCTTTGCATATTTGATTTGTTAATTCAACATTTTCAAGAGAAGTTAAGTTTTGTACTAAGTTATAAAATTGAAAAACAAATCCAATATCATCTCTTCTATATTTTACTAAATCCTTATCATTGTATTTTGATATATCTTTACCATCTACTATAATTTGTCCTGAATCACACTTATCCATACCGCCCAGTATATTTAATACTGTTGTTTTACCAGCTCCAGAAGGTCCTAAAACTACTGCTAGTTCACCTTTTTCTATGCCAAAAGTAACATCGTCAGCTGCTTTTATTTTTATTTCTCCCATTTTATAGCTTTTTGTTACGTTTTTTAGTTCAATATACATAATTACCCCCTTATATATTTAAATTGTTATATATATAATTATAACACTTATAATATAAAATATATATTTATTAATAAATGTAAAAAGTATAATATTATTATTTGAAATTATTGTATCTTATGCTATAATTTTATATTGTGAGAAGGAGATGTAGCATGAAAGTAATAAAAAGAAAATTACCAGAAGGTGTTAAAAAAATATTTGATGTTAAAATTGGTAAAAAAAGAAAGATTTTAAATTCTTTGTATTGTAAGCATAAATCAAAAAAAGAAATATAACAGGGTATCCTGTTTTTTTAATATTTGGTATAATTGTCTAGGAGTGATTTTATGAATTTAATAGAGAGATTTTTAATTTTGCTTGATTCTAACATGGTGGAGCCAGTTATGTATGGGTGGTTTCATTTATTGTTTCTTGGAATAATGATATTCTTAATTGTTTTGATCAAAAAGAAGTATAGTAACTTATCAATAGATAAAATAAAAAAGGTACTATTATTCTATGCAGTATTGTGTTTATCGTTAGAAGTATACAAACAAATTAACTTTTCGTTTAATTACAATGAAATTAGCACATGGTGGTCATATCCTTGGTATATATTTCCATTTCAATTCTGTTCTGTTCCAATGTATATAGCTTTAATTGCATCATTAACAAAGAATAGTAATGTTCAGAAAGCCACATTTGCATTCTTAGGTTCATACTCATTAATTGCAGGTTTATCTTGTATGTTATATCCAGAAACTGTATTTATTAGTACTATAGGCATTAATATTCAAACAATGATACACCATGGTTCAATGGTAGTAATTGGATTCTTCTTATTAATAAATAAACAAGTTGAATACAATTTAAAATCATTATTTAAAGCATCAATTGTATTCTATATATGCGTTATAAGTGCTTTGATAATAGATATAGTAACTTATTATATTGGAATTGATGGTGGATTAAAAATGTTCTTCATAAGTCCATTTCATCAATCTTCACTTCCAGTATTTAATATAATCTATGAAAAAACTCCATATATATTATTTTTGATAATATATTTATTGTTATTTTCAATAGGGGCATTTTTAGTGTTGAAATTAGCACAATCATTTAGTGGTAAAAAACATTCTAATAAAGAGGATTTTATAAATTAATATTGTATATATTATTAAATACAATGAAAGGGACTATAAAATGTCTATATTAAAAATTAATAAATTAAATAAATATTACAAAATTTCTAAAAACAATAAATTTAGAGCGTTAAAAGATGTCGATTTAGAAATAAGTAAGGGTGAGATAGTTGCAATACTTGGTGAGAGTGGTAGTGGTAAAAGTACTCTAATGAATATAATTGGAGGACTTGATACTGATTACTCTGGTCAAGTTTTTGTTGGTAATTCTGATTTAAAAGATTTAAGTGAAAAAGAATTAGATAAATATAGAAAAGATGAAATAGGATTTATATTTCAAAGTTTCAATTTAATTCCGCATTTAAATGTATTAGATAACGTTACCATTGCAATGACATTATCAAATATATCTTTATCTAGAAGAACGAAGAGAGCAATAGAAGTATTAGATAGTCTTGGTTTAAAAGATCAAATGTATAAGAAACCTAATCAATTGAGTGGAGGACAAAAACAAAGAGTAGCAATTGCGAGAGCACTAGTTAATAATCCTAGAATTATACTTGCAGATGAGCCTACAGGTTCTTTAGATAAAGAAACTAGTATTCAAATATTAGGAATATTAAGAGATATATCTAAGGATGGTATTACTGTTATTATGGTAACTCATTCTGAATTAGTAGCATCAATTAGCAATAGAGTTATTACTATAAGTGATGGCGAAATAGTTTCAGATGAAATAAGATCTGATGTTAGTAAATATAAAGATAATGTTGAGAAAGAAAATTCAAAACAAAACTTAGGCTTTTTCTCTGCTATTAAATTAGCATTAAATAATATGAAAAAGAAATTAGCGAGAAATGTACTTGTATCAATTGGAGCATCAATAGGTATTATGAGTGTTGTTGTTATGTTATCTCTTGGAGAAGGTGTAAAAAGTTATATTAAGGATAGAATGAACGAGAATGTTAATCCTTTAACAATAGAAGTTAGTAAAGCTATTGAAAGAGATGAATATAGACCTTTTTATGAAGGTGTTAAAACTTTTTCTGAAGAAGATATACAAGAATTATCAAATGTTGATAATTTATATAAGATAGAAAAGGTATTTAATAGCATGATGTCTAATAGTAGAATAAATATTGATGATAAGAACTATAATATTCAAATGTTTAGTACTATTAATAATAATTTTGTAGAATCAGATTTATTAGAAGGATCTTTACCAGGTGAAAATGAAATAATATTGAATGTAATGATATCAGATTTAATAGATGAAGATTATTCAAAGGCAATTGGAAAGAAAGTAAAAGTATATTTTGTAGAAGAAAGTAAGATGTTAGAAAAAGAGTTTACAATAAGTGGTATATCTGAGAACTCTTATCAAATGTATTTTAATTATGATGATATTGAATCATTATATTTAGATAATAATCTTGAATTTAATCCAAATTCAGTTGTATTGACTATGAATAGTGAAGAAGTAGTAGAAGAAACAAAGAGTATATTAGAAGATATGGGATATTCTCCTTCAATACAAGAACAAATATTAGGTATATTTAATGAAATGTTAGATGTAATAACATATGTTTTAGCAGGCGTAGCAGCAATATCGTTATTCGTATCAGCTATAATGATATTGGTAGTGTTATATATAAGTGTAGTTGAGAGAACAAATGAAATAGGAGTATTAAAAGCAATTGGTGCTAGAAGAAAAGATATAAAGAGAATATTTGTATCAGAAGCATTCATAATAGGTTTAGCTTCAGGTATAATAGGTATACTTTTTGCATATTTAATAAATATAGTTGTAAATATGTATACAAATAAATTATTCGAAGTGAATGTAGCAAAAATAACGCCACAATTTATATTGTTTGGAATAAGTATAAGTATATTAATAAGTGTATTTTCGGGATTATGGCCAGCTTCTAGAGCTGCAAAACTTGATCCAATTGAGTCATTAAGACACGAGTAGAAAGAGGAATATTATGAATAATGTAATAATAAAAGAAATGGTTAGTGAATTAAATATAAGAGAAAATCAAATTGAAGTAACATTAAAACTTCTTCAAGAAGGTAATACCATTCCTTTTATAGCAAGATATAGAAAAGAAGCAACAGGTAATCTAGATGAAGAACAAATAAGAAAGATTTTCGAAGTATATGAGTATCAAAAGAATTTATTAGAAAGAAAAGAAGCTGTTATTAGATTAATAGATGAAAAAGAACTGCTAACTGATGAATTAAAAAACAGTATAATGAATTGTACTAAATTAGTTGAAGTTGAAGATATTTATAGACCATTTAAAGAGAAGAAAAAAACAAAAGCAACTGATGCTATAAATGCTGGTCTTGAGCCGTTAGCAAAATTAATTTTAACATTTCCAAGTACATTAAATAATATAGATGAATATATAAATGACAAGGTGTCATCTATCGAGGTAGCAATAACTGGAGCTAAATATATTATTGCAGAAAACATAAGTGATAATGCTTATTATAGAAGATATATAAGAAATTATATTTTTAATAATGGTAATATAACATCAAAATTAAAAAAGAATGATAAAGATATTAATAAAACCTATGAAATGTACTATGATTATAAAGAACCAATTAAATATATTAAACCTCATAGAGTATTAGCACTCAATAGAGGAGAAAATAATGATGTATTAAATGTTAAAATAGATGTAGAAACAAATAATATAATAGAATATTTAGAAAGAGTTATAATAAAAGACAATAATAGTCCTTCTTATAAGATAGTAATGGAAGCGATTGAAGATAGTTATAAAAGATTAATATTCCCAAGTATTGAAAGGGAAATAAGGAGTTTAATAACAGAAGAATCAAGTGATAAAGCAATTGATATATTTACAGATAATTTAGAAAAGTTATTATTGCAACCACCTATGAAAGAAAAAGTCGTATTAGGATTTGATCCTGCTTTTAGAACTGGGTGTAAGCTTGCTGTAATAGATTGTACTGGTAAATTAGTAGATAAGAGTGTTATTTATCCGCATGAACCAGTAAATGATAAAGAAAATGCAAAAAAAGATATGCTTAGATTAATACAAAAGCACAACGTAGATATTATTGCTATTGGAAATGGAACGGCTTCTAGAGAATCTGAATTTTTTGTAGCAGATATTATAAAAGAA
>CAZPCX010000036.1:0-5012 GCA_964585265.1 uncultured Muribaculaceae bacterium
CTATGTTGAGGTAATTGATATATATCATGTCCAGGATATTCATTACCTTCTACTAGTACAGGTCCTTTATTTGAAAAAGCAATATCCCATCCCACCATCTTAACTTTATTTTGTATCTTAGAAGCCTCTTTCACTAATTTTATTGCCTCTTCCCAATATGGTATTTTAAATCCTACTATATTTGTTTTTGTATATGGATGTTTATCGTAAACATTTCCTTTTTTATCAATTGCTGGAAACTTAATAATACCAGTTTCTAAATCAACAGGTGCAGTCATACCACCACTATTGAAATTATCAACAAAATTACCTTTATTGCCTATTCTAACGTATGCTATTGCTACATTAGGTTTACCATTAACATACATACCTACCATTCTAACAGTATTTACCGATAAAGGATATAGTACATTCATCTTTTTATCTTGTATTATTACTTCTTCAAGTATTAATAATTTATTATCTTCTAAGTGATTGAATAAATCTTTTATTTTATAATCTGATACTTTTATCTTCTCAATACCTTTACCACATGATCCTGCTCTAGGTTTACATATTATATATTCTTTATCTTTAACAAATTTCTTTAGATCTTCTTCATTAGTTAATACAGTATGATCTCTTTTTAAAAATTTACTAAACTTTTTATTAAATTCATCTTTATTTAAAAACCAATGATAATATTCTCTGTCGTTTAAAGTTCTAATATATTTATCGTTTTTCCCTCTAGTCATAAAAGTTTTTCTATCTTTTAAACTTGCATTATACATTTCACAAGCATAATAATCCATATATCCAGCTTGATAAACAATACCACTATAAATCATATCTAGTATTATAAACAACTTATTCTTGCCACTTTTCTTAACAGTCTTATTTATTGTCTCTCTCATGTTCTTAAAATTCATCTTGAATATTCTTTTGATTAAATATGTCATTTTTTTCATTTACTACCACTCTTCTTAATTACTATTTCTAATTCTTTTAGTAATCTTTTACATACAACTTCTCTATCATATTTATCGTGTGCATATTTTCTAATAACTTTTGGATCATATTTATTTATATTATTATGCATATATACAATTGCTTTAGCATATTCCTTAGGATTATCTATTGGTACCAATAAACCATTACTCTCATTAATTATCTCTTCTGGTCCTCCACATTTAGTAGATATACAAGGCAATCCACAAGACATAGCTTCTACTATTGGTATACCAAATGTTTCAATTTTACTAGATACACATAATACATTAGAGCTACTAATAATATCAGGTAATTTATTGTTATCAATAAATCCTTTAAATGAAACATAATCATTCAAGTTTAAATCTTTACAAATACCTTTATAGAAAGATTCATATTCTCCAGTACCAATAATATTTAATTTTATATTCTTAATCATATATTTATCAATTACTATTCTCAATGCCTTTAATAAAGTATCTAAAGATTTAACTTTAAAGAAATTACATATATTGATAAGTATAAACTTATCTTTTGATTTATTTGGTTTATAACTAAATCTCTTAGTATCTATATAATTCGGAATGATAATTGTATCTTTTCTATTATTTTTATCTAAGAAATCTTTTATTTTCTTACTAACTGCATAATAACCATGAGCCTTTTTAATAACTATATCTGAATACTTTTTATATTGTTTCATAACTTCTATAGAATGTTCATGAACAACAAAAGGAATATTCTCTTTCTCAGATATGTATAAAGCTCCTAAACCAGCAGGTAAAACACTTTGAGCAAATATAATGTCAGGTTTACCATTTTCCTTCTCATACACCTTATAAAGCCTGTATATTGCTTTCTTATATATTTCATAAGATAAACCAATACTTATTCTCTTAATATTCAAAATATTACTCTTATAAAACTTAAAACAATAATTTTCTTTACTATTATTAAACAAAGAAAATATATTTTTTAAACCAACTCTATTAACATAAATCATAGATACATCTGCATAATTAGACATATTCTCTGCTTGTTTAATAAAGTAACTTCCCCATATTGGATTATCTTTACTAGGGTACCATGAAGGTATAAATAGAATCTTCAAGCTCTCACCCCTTTATTTATTTTTTAATTTTCTTAATACATTATCTATTATATCTTTTCTTCCTCTTTTACAAGAAACTTGTACTAAATTAAATCCTGGTCTTCTGTTGCCTTCTACAAATATAGGTCCATCTTTTGTAAGTGCTACATCCCAACCAACTACTTTTATCTTTGTATTTACTAATGATGCCTTCTTAACCATCTCAATTGTTTCTTTCCAAAAAGGTACTTGGAATCCATTTAATACCGTCTTTGTAATTGGATGTCTATCATATTCTTTTACATCTTTATCAGTAGCAGTTCCAGTTATCTTTCCACTTTTTAAATCAACAACTGCACCCATACCTCCATTATGAAAATTATCTACAGCACTCTTACCATTACCAATCCTTATACCTGCATATAATATTTCAACTTCATTATTATGCACAAAAGACATAACTCTAATAGTATTAACACTAGATTTACATAACTTATTCATATCTGGGTGTTGAATAATTAATTCTTCCAAAAACAATCTATCTTTAATTAATGAGTCATAAAACTTTCTTAAATTTTTTATTTCAGAAGTCTTAATCTTCTTAACTCCATCTCCACCTAAACCATCAATTGGTTTTACAATTAAATAAGTTTTTTTATCAACAAATTCCTTTAATGCTTTAAATCCACTTTCAGGAACATACCAATCTCTTTTAACATATTCCTTAAAATTATTTAAAAAATTAGGTTTAACAGTAAAATATTTCTTATATTTAGAAGGACTAACCTTTTTATAAAACTTATACTGAGTTCTCACAACAGCATATTTCTTAATTTCAATAGGTGTTTTTAAATAAAATTGATAATTTAAATAATCAGTTAATGTTGCACCAATTCTAAAATACCAATATAACATATTAAATATAAGCCATATAGTAGATTTATTATATTTCTTGCTTATTTCTTGTAATCTTTTTATATATCCTTTTACTCTATTCATGTTACTCCTTTTAAATAGAAAAACTAACTATTAATTAGTTTCTCAGCTTTCAATCTTAAATCTTCTATAGTTCCATTATTATCAATAACATAATCATATCCATTGTAATCATCTAAATCAACTTCAGTAATATGCTTTCCTTGTTCAATACTTAGTCCATCTTCATAATTACTAGATCTAATAAGATTTATTACTTTAACATTCTTATAATGCTTTTTAAATGTTTCAATTTCAGTCTTTAATCTTATATCACTAACTATAAAATACTTAAAGAAGAAAGATAAAACTTGTATATCTTCACAAACTCTTATTGGAAGAAAATATGGTTTATCTAATCTCTTTCTTATAATATCTGTACCAAGAACATTTAAAAAATCTCTTGGTTTTGTCTCTTCAGAGCCATCCCAACCAAAATAATCTTTAGCATAGTTTTTAATATATTTTGAGCATTTCATTTCTATTGCTTTTTTATTTTGTTTTTCAAATTCTTTTAATAATAAATCACAGAAAGTATCTTTACCTACTCTTGCTTTTCCACATATTAAATAAATTATGGGATCATTCTGTTCTAACATATTATTCCTCTAATCTTTTCTTTCTATATACTTTGTATTTCTCTTCTAACCATACAAATATTATTTTTAATACTGCTACAATAGGTGCTGCAAATATCATACCTACTATTCCAAAGAAATGTTCAAATATTAGTAAACTTATTAATATAGTTACTGGATGTAATTTCATTGCTTTACTCATTACAAGAGGATGTATTACATTACCTTCAATACTTTGAATAATGAATACTAATATACCAACTAATATTCCTGTTCCTGTTCCTTGAGAGAATGCAACTATAACAGCTGGAGCTGCTCCAATATAAGGTCCAACATATGGAATTATATTAGTAATACCACATATTAATCCCAATAATAAAGGTGCTTTCAAACCAACTAAACTAAATACTAATGTACATAAAACTGTTATTAATGTTGAAGTTATTGCTGTACCTTTTACAAAACTAAATAACGAACCATTAATCTCGGTTAATAACTCAGTTGTTTCTCCTCTAAATTTCTTTGGTATTATATTGAATATAACTCTCTTAGAATTATCAAAATCAAACAATAAGTAAAATCCTATCATCAATCCCAATACGAATATACCGAAGAATGAAAACATTCCTTTTACCATAGCAACAAATGTTGCAGGCAAACTTGTAGTAAGACCACTAATAAATGTTTCAACTGATTCTATAGCTTCTAATTTAATGTTATCAAAGTTAATAAATTCAGTAGATTTCAATCCATTAAATATATTATTAAACCATGAAACAACATCATCTAATATATTAGGCAATGTTTGTATAAAATCATTTAACTGATCAAATATAACTGGTATCATCCAATTGAATAATAAGTATACTAAAGTTAATAAAATAACAAATACAACAGAAGTACTTAATATTCTATTGATCTTTTTCTTTTGTAAAAACTTAATAATTGGATCTATTAACCAAGCTAATACCAAACCAACAAAGAATGGTGTAAGTATTTTTAATAATGTTCCAAAGAATGCTAATATCTTCCATTCTTTGTTAATTAATATTATTGTATATACTGCTAAAATTCATAAAAATAAAGTAATCGATTATATTGAAACTCGTAACGAATATGAAATATTAGCAAAATTTTCTGATTTAATTGAATTATCAAAGTATGAGGATTATTTACGATTTGATGGCTCAAATGTTCAATTCGTAGAAGATTATAATATCGTTCAATTCGGAAAGTTAAATATATCTCATGGACATGAGATGCAGGGAGGCGGAGGCATTCATGTTGCGTATAATCGATTAAACAAGGCTTTTGACAATTCTCTATCCGCACATTCACATGTTAAACAAGAGTCGAGTAAAACGACAATCACAGGAGAGGTATTTGGGAGTTGGACTTTA
>CAZPCX010000037.1:0-5001 GCA_964585265.1 uncultured Muribaculaceae bacterium
TCTAAATAATTAAACACTATTGAGTATTGAGTTTGTAATTGACCTAATAAAGGTACAACCATTTTACAATAGCCACAACCAGCATTTCCAACATAAACAAACTCAAGATCTTCTCCAACAAGTAGAGTCTTATATTGAGCATAAGTTACCTTATTAAATACAACTTCTTCCTCTTCATCCTTAGGTGCTAAATTTGATATTAAAACAGAAAAAGCTATTATAATAGCAAATCCAATTATAAAAAATAAACCTGTATTATTTTTTTTCTTTCTCATAAATCCTCCTTTTATTTAACATTTATTTTCAACGGTAATATCAATGCAGCAATTATATATGCAAGAAAACCAGTACCTGCAAATAATCCAAAGAATACCCATCCAATCCTTACTAAACTTGGATCAACATTAAAGTATTCTGCAATTCCACCACATACGCCAAATAACATCTTTCCATTATCAATTCTGTACAGTCTCTTATTGCTCATATATGACCTCCTGATTAATATATAATAACATAATATATTAATATTTTAAATAGAAAAAATAAAATAACAAACAAAATAATCATGTAAATAATAGTTAATAAATAAATAACATTTAATACTTATTAATATAAAATGATATAATAATACTAGGTGATAATATGAATAAAGTAATGCTTATGATACTTGATGGTGTTGGGATGAGAGAAGAAACACATGGCAATGCATTTAAACAAGCAAATATGCCTAATTTTAATATGCTTTGGAATAAATATCCTCATAGTCTTTTAGAAGCATCTGGTATCTTAGTAGGCCTTCCTAAAGAACAAATGGGTAATAGTGAAGTTGGTCATATAAATATAGGTGCTGGAAGAATAGTATATCAACCATTACAATTAATTACTGAAGCTATTAGTAATAATTCTTTCTTTAGTAATGAAGTCTTATTAAAAGCAATAAATCACTCAAAAGATAATAATAGTAAACTACATATAATGGGATTACTAAGTGATGGTGGTGTTCATTCTCATATAAACCACTTCATCGCATTATTAAAATTAGCAAAAGAAAATAATATAAAAAATCTATATTTTCATATAATAACTGATGGTAGAGATACATTACCAAATAACGCTTATAAATATATTAAAATATTAGAAGATAGTATTGAAAAATATGGCGTTGGGAAAATTGCAACAGTGTCTGGAAGATACTATGCAATGGATAGAGATAATAATTGGGATAGAATAGATAAATATTATAAAACAATAGTAAATGGAGAAGGAAATCAATATTCAAATACAAAAGACTTGATAGGTAATAGTTACAATAAAAATATATTTGATGAATTTATCGAACCATCAATACTAGACAAAAACGGAACAATTAGTGACAATGATTCAATAATATGGGTTAATTATAGACCAGATAGAGCTTGGGAAATATTAGGAAGTTTAACAAACAAATATTTTAAAAAGGATTATATTAGAGATATTAAAAATAATTTAAAACTAATAACAATGATGAAAGTATCTGACAATGTTATATTTGAAAACGCATTTGATGTTATAAAACTAAATAATACATTTGGAGAATATATATCAAATCGTGGTTTAAAACAATTAAGAATAGCAGAAACAGAAAAATATGCACACGTTACATATTTCTTTGATGGCGGAATAGAAAAAAACTTAAATAATTGTGACAGAATATTAGTTAATAGTCCAAAAGTAGCAACATATGATCTTAAACCAGAAATGAGTTGTGATTTAATAACAGAAAAATTATTACCAATAATTAATAATTATGATGTAATAATATTAAACTTTGCAAATGGTGATATGGTTGGACATACCGGTAACTTAAATGCAACAATTAAAGCATTAGAAGTAGTAGATAATAACATAGGAAAAATATATAATAAATGCAAAGAGAATGATATAACGCTAATGATAATTGCAGATCACGGTAACTGTGAGGAAATGCTAGATAAAAATAACAATCCATTAACATGCCATACAAGTAACAAAGTACCTTGTATATTAACAGATAATCAATACAAACTAAAAGATGGAAAACTAGGAGATGTTGCTCCTACTCTATTAAAAATAATTGGTATTAATAAACCAGAAGAAATGACTGGAGAAGAACTAATATAAGGAGACAATATGCAATTAATGGAATTATATGATCAAATAAAAAATCCACTAGATGATGAAAATGTAATGACAAAACTGTTAGAAACATATATAAAAAGTATAGAAAATGACGTTGATTTTTATGACAACATTTTAAAAACACATAAAACAGTTCCGGTAAATATAAATCCAAAACATGCAGATTATTTTTATTCAACTTTATTTAATAAATGGAAAAAAAATATTGTTCTTATGACAAAAGAAGAATTTACTGAACTATTTAACAAAAATGTATGTGATCAAGATCTGGTTACACTTAGAAATTTTTTAATGACAATACCAGATGTTAAAACAAAAAATGAAGCGGATAGCATATTTGCAAATAAATATGAAAACGAACAACTAAATGTAGCGATGAGAAGATATAAATGGAATTCGCTAGAACAAAGTAGGAGTTGGGAACGCGTTTGTTCTCAACGTATAACAGTTTATAAAGATATTTACCAATCTATTGAACACAGATTATATATAAATGTCGATTCCGTTGATATTTACGAATTAACTTCGCTCATGATTGATAAATTTGAAGAAAAACAAATACCATATTATTTTAAATTTGATAAAAGAGCCAATAGAGACGATAACTTAGTAATATATTCATCCACTGAAAACCTAACAAATTATATAGACGCTCTAAAAGAAATAAAAGAAGAACATCCTGATTTAATATCAAAAATAAAAGAACCTCCAATATTAACTGGTAAAATAGATAATTGGATAGGATATGGTTCGGAACCAGCACCAGATGAATACGGAGAAGCACAATCATTCAATCAAGTTAGAGCCGTAATAATAGAAAAAGCAATTACAGATACTACAAAAGACTGGGTATCAAAAAATTTAAATATGAAAATTATTTATAATAATAAAATGATGAGTTTAAAAGATTACTTTGCAGTCGTTGCTACAAATACATTAACTAATAAAATTAATACTTTAATTAATAATCAAGAAGAAAAAGATGCTTTAATAAAATATAAAAATATAGAATTAAAGCAATCGGATCTTAATGATTATGAAAAGTTACATCAAGTGTTTGAAAAAGTAAAAAATGATATGGATTTATATATTCCGAAAGTACTCGATGGAACATATAACGAATATAATGAAGAAGTAAATATCTATTTAGAAAATAATGAGAAAAAAAGAATACAAGCTCCTTATAATTTAAAAAACATTGTTATGAAAATGTCTAAAACAATATATGATGGTGACCCAGTATATAAACAAAATTTAAAGAATAATATAAATGAAGGCTCTTCAAAAGTAGGAATAGATATAAATAAATACTGTTTTGATGAAGAAGCAGTAAATAGAATGAAATATATCGATTATACAAACAATAATAATGTATCAAACTTAGAAAATAATGAATTTCACATATAAAAAAAACTCAAAATTAATTTTTGAGTTTTTTTATATTTTAATTTGCCCATATTTATTATTAAATTTTTGTATTTGACTTAGCCTTTTTACATTTACATTTTCATCAATAGGAATCAAATAGTTTAAGTCTACATATTCTAATTCTTTTCCTTCAGATACTGGTAACATTGTAATAAAATCAGCTGTCTTATGAAAAGAAATTACTTTAAAATAATCTGTTAATCTATTATTTTGTCTTCCACATTCATTATATTTAAAGATATATGAATCCTCTATAAATCCAGGAAACATTGCTTTATCAGATGGTATATATTTTTTGATTTCTTCAATTACTATATCAATTGGAAAATTTGGAACAAAAATATTCTTGTTAGGTTTATCAATATTTTGATTATAGTTAGCTAAATGTTTTTTAATATGATCCATAAATTCACTTTCTTTATAATCGTTGATTTGTCTAAAAAGATATGGATAAGTATTCTCGCTATCAAAATTTAATTCATCTATTTTTTTCTTACAAAAGACATCAACATGACTAACTTCAATACACTTTATTTCTTTACTATGATTTACACAAAGTTGATTTAATTCATGATACTTTTCTTGATAACATAATAATTTTAATCTATTGAAAAGAATATGTTGTTTAAGTATATTTAATTTATTTTTTCTACTACAAAAATTTTGATCATTATTTGCGATTTCTTCAACATAATTTATAATTTTTTCTGCTTCATCAAATTGTCCTAAAGTAATTAATACTACAGAATAATAAGTATAAATATTATAATCGCTTGGATACTTTGAAAGATATTCTTCATACATGTATTTTGCTTTTAAAGGGTTATCCTTTGTATTAGAAAAAGCTTGTTTAAACTCAAATTGATTAAAATAATTTGCATTCACGTTGAATACCCCCAATAATTTTTTGATTATCATACTATTGTTTTTCTATAAAGTCAATAATGCTATTAAATTCAGATATGTTAGCATATTATTTTATAACCTTAGAACTTTCAAAAAACAATGGCAAAAATATGTAATCACTTTTCTTTAACTCTTCAATAATTGATGGTAAAGCATATAAAGAGTTTTTATTAAAATCATGCATTAATACTACTGCTATATCTCTTCTTTTGGTACCATTAATAACATATCTATATATTCCTTCTTTCGATATATCAACTCCATTTGCATCACCAGCAGCAACATTCCAATCAATATATCCATAATTTAATTCCTTCAGCTTTTCTACTATTGGTTTTTTTAGAGATCCAGCAGTTTTACTACCACCAGGAAATCTTAAAATATCAGTTTTTACTCCCACTTTTTTATATATAAAATCTTCTTGTTTTAGCATATCTTCAATAAAAATATTATCGCTTCTATATACACCATTAACTATTCTATGCATATAAGTATGATTACCTATTGTAT
>CAZPCX010000038.1:0-4972 GCA_964585265.1 uncultured Muribaculaceae bacterium
ACTATTCCAAATAATGCTTGATTTTTATTTTTATGTACATCCTTACCTCTTTTAGCCCATCTTAATGTTCTATCAACACTATCCTTCATGTATTCATAAGTAGATGGATAAGGAGGACACTCATCAAAACTCATAATAATATCTGCACCAAGTTTATTTTGAATCTCAATCGATTTCTCTGGACTTAAGAAAAGAGATGATCCATCAAGATGACTTTTAAAGTTAACTCCATCTTCAGTTATATCTTTTGGTTTTGCTAAAGAGAAAACTTGATAACCACCACTATCAGTTAATATTGGTTTATTATAATTCATAAATTTATGAAGTCCACCAGCTTTTTCAACTACATCTTCACCTGGTCTTAACCATAAATGATAAGTATTTGCTAAAATTATATCAGAATTAGCACCAATTAATTCTTCAGGACTAAGCATTTTAACTGTAGCTTGTGTTCCTACTGGCATAAATATTGGTGTTTCAAAAACAGAATCATTAATACTAATTCTGCCTAATCTTGCATTTCCATCTTTCTTCAATAATTCATATTTCATAAATCACCTATTTATAAAGTATATAATATAAGAATAATATTTTCAACTTACTTAATAAACATACAGTCACCAAAAGAAAAGAATCTATATTTATCTTTTACTGCTTCACTATATGCATTAAGAATACTTTCTTTATTGTAAAAAGCACTAACTAACATTAATAAAGTAGATTTTGGTAAATGAAAATTAGTTATTAATGAATCAATTGCTTTAAACTTATATCCAGGATAAATAAATATATTAGTATAACCAGAACATTCACAAAAACAATTATTATCTTTAATAATAGTTTCTAAAGTTCTAGTTGTTGTTGTTCCAACGCTAATAATTTTATTACCTTTTTCTCTAGCGGAATTTAAAATATCTGCAGTCTCTTTTGTCATAGAATAATACTCACTATGCATCTTGTGTTCTTCTACATTTTCAATAGTAACTGGTTTAAAAGTACCTAAACCAACATGTAAAGTAACATAACAAATATTAATTCCTTTATCTTTTAGTTTACACAATAATTCATCTGTAAAGTGTAAACCTGCAGTTGGAGCTGCAACACTACCAATCCTTGATGCATATACAGTTTGATATCTATTCTTATCTTTTAGTTTCTCATGTATATAAGGAGGTGTTGGCATTTGACCTATCTTATCCATTATGTCAAATAAAGAACCTGAGTATTGTAATTTAAACAATCTCAGTCCTTCTTCTAAAACATCTATACAAGTTGCTTTTAAAATATTATCAAAATTAATTATAGTACCAATTTTTACTCTTCTACCTGGTTTTACTAATGCAATAAAAATATCTTTCTCTTTTTCTTCTATTAAAAATACTTCTATACTAGCATTAGTCTCTTCTTTAATACCAATCAATCTAGAAGGCATTACCTTAGTATCATTTAAAACTAATATATCATCTTTATTTAAGTAATCAATAATATCTTTAAATTTCTTATGTTCAATAGTATTAGCTTGTCTATCTAATACCATCATCCTTGATTCATCTCTTTTAACAATTGGAGTTTGAGCAATTAAATCTTCTGGCAAGTAGTAATTAAAATCTTCAGTTTTCAAATTAAAGTATCTTCTTTCTTAATATTTAAATGCTCATATGCTTTATCAGTAACTACTCTACCTCTAGAAGTTCTCTTTAAAAATCCAATCTTTAATAAATATGGTTCATATACATCTTCAATTGTAGTACATTCTTCATTAATAGTTGCTGCTAGAGCATCTATTCCAACTGGTCCTCCATCATACTTTTCAATAATTGATATTAACAATTGTTTATCAGTATCATCTAAACCCAATTCATCTACCTTTAATCTCTCTAAAGATAACTTTACAATTGATTTATCAATAGAACCATTACCTAATACTAATGCAAAATCACTAACTCTTTTAAATAATCTATTTGCTATTCTAGGAGTACCTCTACTTCTTTCAGCTAATTCCAAAGCAGCATCATCTTCAATAGGTACATCTAATACTCTACTAGTTCTCTTAATAATCTTTTCTAACTCTTCAACACTGTAATAATTTAACTTTGATATAATCCCAAATCTTTCTCTTAATGGAGCAGATAAATCTCCTGCTCTTGTAGTAGCTCCTACTAAAGTAAATGGTGGAAGATCTATTTTTAAATTTCTACTTCCTCCATCATTACCAACAATAATATCCAAACTAAAATCTTCCATAGCTGGATATAATATTTCTTCAATAAATCTAGGTATTCTATGTATTTCATCAATAAACAATACATCACCCGGTTCTAAAGAACTTAATATAGCAGCTAAATCACCACTCTTTTCAATAGATGGTCCACTAGCTGTTTTAATATTAGTTTTCATTTCATTAGCAATAATATGAGCTAAAGTAGTTTTACCAAGTCCAGGAGGACCATATAACAATACATGATCTAATGATTCATCTCTTAACTTAGCAGCTTCAATAAATACTTTTAAATTCTCTTTAACTTCAGTTTGTCCAATATATTCATCAATACTATCTGGTCTTATTGTTTCTTCAAAATTATCTTCCACTAATTTCTTATTGTTTAATACTCTTTCTTCCATTATTCCTCCTATTTAAGCAATAATTTTAATGCTTCTTTAACTTGATCTCCTAATTCAAAATCCTTATTTACCTTTGGCAATACTTTATTAATATCATTAATCTTATAACCTAATCCTCTAAGTACTTCTACTAATTCAGTAGAAGTATCTATATAAGTTTTTTCTATATCAGTCTTAAATTTACCCTTTAAATCTAATATTATCTGTTTAGCAACCTTTTCTCCAACCTTAGGAAACTTTCTCAAATATAAAGTATTTTCTCTATTAATAGCATCCATTATTCCATTTACAGATCCAGTTGCCAACATTGGAAGTGCTGTCTTAGGACCAATACCACTAACATTAATTAAATTTAAAAATAAATTTAATTCCTCCATTGATTTAAATCCATATAAAGTATTTTCATCTTCTCTAATATGTTGATATAAATATATCTTATATTCTTCTAATCCAAAAGAATATGGATTAGGAACATGTATTTTATATCCAATATTGTTATTTTCTAAAACTATATAAGTAGAAGCTTGTTCAACAACATTACCTTTAATATATTCGTACATTATATCACCCATAATTATTATATCACATTAAAAAAAATAATGAACGTATGTTCACTATTTTATTTTTTTATTAAGAACTAAATCAAAAAATCTTTCTTTTCTGGCTTTATATATTTCATCATTCTGAATAACATCGTCATCCAATCTATTTTGTTCTATATAACCAAGTTTATTTAAATATTCTTTATTAATTACCATCAATAAAGTTGTATCGTATATTTTATCTTCAACTTCTAACCATACATGTATTCCATTCGGAGAACCTGGAGTACCTTCTAATATCGGCAATTTACCTGTAATAATAGAACAATCTTCAAAAGCATAACTAAGAGTATGAGCAAAATAACGACATCTACCTATGTTGTATCCTTGTTCAAATGCTTTTACAATATCGCCAGTTACTACATTGTTACTCAATAAATTAAACACATTAACTTCATCTTCTCCAAAATCTCTAATCAAACCATTGCTTTTTCCATACATAATATTATTATTAAAATCTACATTTTTTTTAATAAACCATTTCTAAATTCTAAAGCATTATTCATTAGTAACCTCTAATTCTATCTTCTTAATTACATATTTTAAATTATCAGTAATATTCTTATTTATATTCTTAATATTTAAAGCAGCTTTTAAGTCATCAATAGCTTCATTAAGAGCAATATCTAAATCTTTACTTAATTCAATATCAAGATTAGAAACCACTGTCTTTAAAGAAACATTCTTATTAGTCTTTTCTCCTCTGATATCACTTATTATTTGAATAAGATTATCACCAGATTCAATATTATTATCAAATTTAATGTCTAAATCTTTCATCTCAGTTAAATGAATAGATTTATTAAAATTATATAATCCATTATATATCTCTTCAGTTACAAATGGAAAGAATACAGAAAAGTCTTGTAGTAATTTATATAATAAAGTATATATAGTTTTTTGACCAGAATATCTAGCTGTATCTTTAAACTCCTCTGGTCTATATAATCTATGTTTTACAATTTCTATATAATTATCACAAAAGTTCCAAAAGAACTTTTCTAATATATTTAATCCTAATCCAACTTCATAATCATCCATATATTTAATATATTGATTTTTCATATCATTATATTTATTTAATATATACTTATCAAAATATTCATAATCATTAAATTCTTTATCTTTATAATCTCCTAAATGCATCTCTACAAACTTAGAAACATTATATAACTTATTAATTAACTTCTTACCTCTATCTAAAGTATCATTAGAAAATATAATATCAGTTCCTAATCTTCCACTACCCGCCCAATATCTAACTACATCTGCTGAATATTCATTAATTAAATCTAGAGGTTCTACATTGCTATTTCCTTTACTCTTGCTTATCTTTTCACCTTTACCAGCCATTACAAAACCAGAGATCATAACATCATTCCATGGTTTTTCATTAAAATGATAAAAACTTTTAACAATAGTATAAAAATCCCAAGTTCTAATTATTTCAGAAGCATTTGTTCTTAAACTCATAGGTTTTAATATATCTTCATAATTATTTAATTCTTTATACTTCATATTAATAAGTGGTGTTATTGAAGATGTAGCCCATGTATCCATTACATCTTTCTCTGGTATAAATTCATCATTACCACAACTACACTTATTACTTGGTTTATCTACTAATGGATTAACTGGTAATTCTGATTCATTAGCAAATATTGGTTCTCCACATTTAGAACAATACCAAACTGGAAAAGGAACTCCAAAATATCTTTGTCTTGATATACACCAATCCCACATAACAT
>CAZPCX010000039.1:0-4874 GCA_964585265.1 uncultured Muribaculaceae bacterium
GCTCTAACCAACTGAGCTACAAGCCCATTTAAGTCAAAAAAAGTTTGACTATTACATTTTACCTTATATTAATTGAAAAAGCAATCACTATTTACAAAATAAATAAGAGTAAAAAAAACTTATAAACACATTGATTTCAGCCATTTATAGTTTAACCTATTACTATAAATATTTCAATATATTTATTTGTATTTACGTCTATTTCTATTATATCCATGATAATTATTAGTCTTTATCTCAATCTTATCTAATAAAACAGAATAATTATGTTCAGTAACAACCTTTATCTTTTGTTTTATAAATCTTTCAACACTATTTAATTTCTTTAATTCATCTTTACTACAAAATGATATTGCTACTCCACTCTTACCTGCTCTAGCAGTTCTTCCTATTCTATGAACATATATTTCTGCATATTCTGGAACATCATAATTAATTACATATGGCAATTCAGCTATATCTATTCCTCTAGCTGCTATATCAGTTGCAACTAATACCTTTGATTTACCAGATTTAAAATTTCTTAATGCTGCTAATCTAGCACCTTGAGATTTATTACCATGAATTGCTTCACAAGATATATTATCTCTTATTAATATATTACATAATTTATTAGCACCATTCTTAGTTCTAGTAAATACTAATACTGATTGCATATTATATTTATTAATTAAATCTACTAATAACTTAGATTTATTACTCTTATCTACATAATATAAAGTTTGTTCAATACTAGTTAAAGTTACATTTTCACTTTCATTCTTTATAATTACTGGATTGATTAAGAATTTAGATGATAATTCAATTATTTCCTTAGGCATAGTTGCAGAGAATAACATTGTTTGTCTCTTTTCAGGCATAAAACCCATTATCTTTTTAACATCATTAATAAATCCCATATCTAACATAGTATCAGCTTCATCTAATACAATTATTTCTAATTCATTTAACTTAACATATCTTTGATTAATTAAATCAAGAAGTCTACCTGGTGTTGCTATTAATACATCTACACCTTTTCTCAAAGATTCAACTTGTGATCTTTGATTAACTCCTCCTAATACTAATCCTACTCTTAAATCTATATATGAAGAATATTCTTTAAAGTTATCTCTAATTTGAACTGCTAATTCTCTTGTTGGTGTTAAAACTAATGCTCTAATCTTTCTATTATTACTAATATTCTTAGAAAGCATTTGAATTATTGGTAATAAGAATGCTGCTGTCTTACCAGTACCAGTTTGAGCACAAGCTAAAACATCTTTACCTTCTAATAAATGTGGTATAGTTTTTTCTTGTATAGCAGTTGGATTCTCATACTTCTTATCAAATAAAGCATGTAATATCTCATCTTTCAAATTTAAATCTTTAAAGCTCATAATATTCTCCCTTTTTGCAACAAAAAAGATAGGCTTTCTATCTTTTTTCATTAATTATAATTCTCAAACGTTTTAAAATCTATATTAAAATCGTAATAAATATTATAGTATCTTACTCTCAAGTATATATCTTCTCACAGTTTCATACATAATATTGTATAATCAACAAATTACTTAATTATTTATTTATAAATCAAGCTCGATAAGTGTACCATACATACTTAATAATAGCAAGTATTATTCATTAGGATTAAATATACTTCCTAAAAACAATATAGAATTACTTTCATAATCTATTATTCCTAGTATATATGGTTTATTAACTAATACTCTAGTAGTTTCTAACATAGAAGTATTCTTCATTTCAATCTTAGTCATAGCAGCAGCTTCAGTTCCCTTCTCATCAATTGATAAGAAAGTTTTATGAAGAACATCACTAATATGTAGTTCTTCTTGTAAAGCTACATCTGATAAATTAGAGAAATCAGCATTATTAAAAGCACTAGACATACCCATAGTAGATAAAACATCTACAAAACTTTTTTCATATTCAATCTTAACCTTTGGCATAGTGATATTAACACTAATATAATTATTCTTCATTGAATTTATAACACTATTTAAATATTCAGTAGTTAAAGTTATATCTTCAACAGATTCATTTGGTAGTAATATAAACATTGCTGTTTCTTTATCTTCATAAGGTAATAATACACCTTCTAATATATCATCACTGTAATAACCAAGAGAATCATCTTTATTCATCATATCTACATCTATCTTATCTTCTCCAACAAAGAAATCTCCAGAATAAGTATCATTCTTTTCAAATGGTTTTTCCCAATCAGATTTAAAATATATAGTATTAATTAAATACATAACTGTTAGTGGATCAATATTTCCATCTATAGCAGTCTTAATCTTCTTATTAGTAGTTTTACTAACCCAGTTGTTAATTGTATTCTTAGCAGCATCATTAAACTCTAAAGACGATATAAACGCTCCATAATAAGTCTTATTATTATTTAAAAAACTATCTAATACATGTTCACTATAAGTATCTCTAATCCATATTGAGTTAGATATATTAAAAGTAGATTTTGAATATCCTAATAAAAGATATTGTAAGTCTCTTACAAGTATATTAAAGTCATCTAAGTCAATATTATTAGCATTTAACACAGATGTCATCTCTTCTCTAGTTAAGCCATTAGAACCGTTATAAACCATCCCTAATGCTAAATAAACACTCAATGGCGATACAAATACATTCTTATCTTCATATAAATTATTATATAAAGATATAGAGAAAGAATTAAGCATATCTACTGTATTAGAATCAATTGATTCTATCTGATCAATATTACTTAAATATCCCTTTGTATTAGATATAACAGTCATATTTGAATTAAAACAACCAGTTAATAATAAAATTAAAACAAATAAAATTAATTTCTTCATATCCCTCACCTTTTTAAAAGTAGAACTCAAGTTCTACTCTTCTGTACAAGTATATCCATGACTTGTCAATATTGTTTTATATTCTTCATAATTAAAATCTTTTTCTAGAACAAATTCAACTTCAATATCTTCATAATCAATTAAATCATCAAATTCAAATACATATGAAACTGATAACTTATCTGTTCCTATCTTAGCAATTTCTACATTATATCCATTTTCATCACCAACAGCAGCAAACTGACTATTAAATGAATCATAGAATATATCAATACCTGGATCCTCAGGAACATCTACATAATAAGTATATACTGCTTTCTCAGCTACATCATCTCTGAAATCAACAACATACTTACCTTCGTCATTAACAGCATTTTTAACGCAAGTTAAAGTCTTCTCTAAATCCTCTCCCTTAATAGTTTCCTTTCCACATCCAGTAAAGAATAAAACAACAAATGTAATTAAAAATCCATAAATTAATTTCTTCATATTAACCTCCTATTTATTATAGATTTATTATAACATAAAATAAATGAAATAAACAAATATTTTATAATTGTACTTGAGTAACAACATTTCCATCTTGCATAATAACTGGTTCTGGTTCCTTTTTACGGAAAATAATTAATAATACAGTTGCTAATCCAATGAAAATTAATGGTACTAAATAGAATTTAAAGAAAGTAAAGTTTAATAAACCAGAGAACATAGATTCAGGTATATTTAGTGATCCTTCATTAAAAGATTGTAATAATAGTGGTCTAAATAATAATTTACCTGCTTCAAGAACAATAACAAATATAGAAGCAGATATTATCATACTAACAGATGTCCATCTAATACCTCTTCTAAACTTACCAATAGCAATCATAAATAATATTAATATTGCAAATACTACATAAGGTCCATATATAATATAGACACGATATTCATTTACTTCTCTTACATATTCAAGTATATCTGAAGATTCAATAAATTCACTAACATCAATAACATATTCTTCTTCTTCAAATATTCCCATACTTTCTATAAATGTATTAACAAACTCAGATATTTCTGAATCACTTACAGTCTCAGTTGTATTCTCATCAATATACTCTCTAAAAGCTGCCTTTAAAGCTATAGAATATTCTTGTTTCTTATTTGATAAATCTATAGTAATTGTCATATCAGCAGTATCTGGATTATCAATTATTACAAAAATATCATCAATTACACCATTAACTTGTTCTTCAATCCATTCCTCATTGAAGACTTCTACAGTAACATCACTAACAACACTTATTTGAGTCGCAAATTCCTCTTCCATTTCAGAAAACTTCTCTTCCATTACGTTAGTAATATATGATGAAATATTAATCTTATTTGCTACTCCTTTATAGTAATTAGAACTTAACACAGTTCTTTGTGCTCCAATCAATATAAAATAACCAATACTAAATACTATAAATATTATTGAAAAAATAGTTAAAAAGAATCCTCTTATAAATTTCATATATCCTCCTATAATAATTATATTATATCACTATTTAAATAATAAAAAAAGTAGGAATTATCCTACTTTTTTGAGTAATCTGCATTTTCAATTACAATTGTCTTTCCGTTTATTAAAGCATCTGCTATTTTATTTCTAGCTATGCTATATATTCTTTGGACAGTTGTTCTTGCAACATCCATAGAGTTAGCACATTCTTCTTGAGTCATGTTTTCGTAATCAATTAATCTGATTGTTTCATACTCATCTAATGATAAATCTATGAATTCAGAATTAGGAACACCTTTTGGACCAAATTGATCATAAAATGGTTTTGAATTTATTCTTCTCATCATTCTACATCTACGCATATAAACTCCTTATCTGTTTCCTTTTCCGATTCCTCTACTAGAACCTCTACCCATACCTCTTCCATATCCAACTGTTGGTTTTGGTGTTGAATCTATTTTTTCATTAGAAGTTGTTTTACAAGTTCCTAAACCTCTTCCTGTCTTTGGACCTTCTCCTCTTGGACCTGTTCCATCAAATCTTGGCATAAT
>CAZPCX010000040.1:0-4849 GCA_964585265.1 uncultured Muribaculaceae bacterium
GGAGGTTTTAATATGTTAGAAAAAATTTATCAAATTATTAGAAAAAATCCAATTGATAAAACGGCTTTGACTAATTTATTGCCGATATTAAAAGAATTAGATGAATTTGAGTTTTATCATCCAGTTCATCCTTACCCAGTTTTGGAACATTCAATTAAAGCTGCACAAAAACTTGATGATGATTTTTTACGATTAGTGCTTATTTTTCATGATGTCGGAAAATTGAAAACTTCAGTAAAAGTGCCTCACTACACAAAACCAAATACTTTTGTAATGAAATCCCCAAACCACGAAATAGAAAGTGCTAAAATTGTTGAAGAATTATTAAAAGACGAAATAGATTTAGAATCTTTAAAAATTTTATTAGCACTGATTGAATATCATGATACGCCTTTAATTAATGAAGATGATGATACGATAATGCAACAGTTAATTAAAAAATATGGATTAAATTTTGTGAATAATTTATTAAAAATACAAAGAGCCGATATGAGTACGCATAGTAAAGAATATTATGAACAAAAAATGAAACCTAAATTGGATTATTCAGAAAATGTTTTTAAAAAATACATACAGGTAAATAGTAAAGGCTAGTAGTCAAAAATTGATTTTAAAATTGCTTTATTTTCTAATAAAACCGTGGAAGTGAAAATACAATTTTTATATGAAAAGAATGATATAATTTTTAAAGAAGTGTAGACTGTGAATATACAAATACCTAACATTGTTTTTGATGTGGATTTGGTTTTAACTGGAGCGAAGAAGATGTTTAAAAATTAAATTATCCTACAGAAGAGATGAGTAAAAAAATAGAATGACATTTTGAAATGACGCTTTGGAATTATGATAATAAGTGATACAACTTAACCAATGAGTATTACAACTGTTAATTTAAATAATAATAAAGTTCTTGAAAAGAAAAAGAATAGTATGATCAATTCAAAGGAAAAATTAATGTATTAGTGGTTCTGAATACAACAGATTAAATAGTAAAAATTAATAAATTTTATATGTGATAAGATTAAATTTATTGCTTTTTAATTATATAAATGTATAATATTATTAGGTGATTAAAATGAATATTGTTATTCAATACTCAATTATATTATTGGTATTGTTGTTTGTAGCAGTTGCTATAATGAAGACTCATAAGAAAGATTATAAATTAGAAATTAATAAGCTTGTTGATTATCTAGGTGGTAAAGATAATATAATAAGTATGGAAGCAAATATGTCTAGGTTTATAGTTAATTTAAAAGATATATCAAAGGTAAATAAAGAATCTATTCAAAAATTAGGGGCTAGGGGAATAGTAGAGATTGATAATCAATTGAAAATAATACTAGGATCTGATGCTAAGAAGTTAAAAAAATATATTGAAGATTTAGATAAAAACGATGCTATTAAGTAGCATCGTTTTTTAATAATATTTTTACTATTTTATTTTATACGGATTTGATTGTGTTCCTTCACCACTAGTGAATATTGTATTACTCTTTAAAGTTATTACTGGAGCAAATAACATTGATTCATTTGCTTGCATACGAATTATTGAAGTAGATGAACTAGTAACCAGCCAAACTCTACTAGTGTCTCCACTGTAAGCTGTAATTGTCCAAGTAGGTATTGCTAAGTAATTATAGTTTTGACATGACTTAATTGATTTTGATGGGCAATTAGCATCTCCGCTAGCTAGGAAGTATTCATTTAATTGCATAAGTCCAATTAATTGATCTTCAAGTTTTGTAGAACATTCTGTGTTACCATTTGTGCTTTTATCTGTATCATTTCTTTTACCAATACATAAATCTGTTTTTTGTATTCTAGATAAACTTGAATTATCAAATGCTTTTGGATCATCTAATATTTCATGTAATATATCTTTAATTCTACTAACTGAATAATCATTTATTCCAGTTCTATTTTCTTCATCAATATTGTATCTATTATCCCATACACCTTGTTTTGAATAGTTATAATCTTGTAATATTATCTTTATATTATTATCTTTATCAACTTTAATTATTTTCCAATTCATATCTGCAAAAGATAAATAGTTATTTGGATTTTCTCCTCTAAAATAATATTCTCCATTTATTGAATATAATCCATCACCTTCAGTAACAATATTGGATTTTAATTCTTCATATAATAAAGATGTATCATCTGATTTGTTACAAGATAAATAAGGTTGATAAAAGTATTCATCATTTATTTTTGTTACAGTTACTTTTGATGAACATACAGCAGTATATCCATATTCATCTTCATACTCATCTAAATAACCTTCAGTAATTAATGTACTATCAGTTACTATTGACTCATCATAATCATCAATTGGTAATAGACTTGCATTACTATTGTAATATTTCCTTGCAGCATTTACTAAACCGGTTTCAGTATATTTTGTTGTTCTACTTCCTCCAGTCGATAAAGTTACAATAATTATTAATACAATAATTATTCCAACAAGTATTAAAACTAGTTTAAGCATATTTTTTCTAAAATCATTCATTTTTATCACTCCTTTATAATTATATCATCTTTTATTTTATTTGTTAACTATTCTATACAAATTAAATGAAGGTTTGTTAAAAAATCTTATATTTATATTTGAAGTTCCTAATCCAGAAGAGACATATAAATCCATATCTTTAACTCTATAATACTCTCCATAGTACTTTTTAGCCCCAGGAGCTCTTATTAATGCTCCAAATAGTGGTAATCTAACTTGACCGTTATGTGAATGTCCTGCAAGAATTAAATCATATTCATTTTCTAAGTATTTAATGCTATCAGGCATATGAAGTAGAAATATCTTATAATCATATTCATTGCTTTCTAAATGTTCATCAATAATATTTAATTCTGGTTTCTTATCATCAAATGTATGAGTACCACCAATAAATATTTTATCGTGAAGTTTGTTAGTTATAATATCGTAATTATTATTTAAATCTATAAAATTACTATTGCTCATAATTAAATCAAATGTATTAAAGTATATATCGTGATTTCCTTTTACATAATAATTACCATAAGTACTATTAATATTTTTTAGATTCTCTTCTAGTATAGTTTTTGTTTCTTCTGTTAAGATTGAATCTTTATCTATTAAATCTCCTGTAAATACTACTATATCTGGTTTTGTTAAGTTAATTTTTTCTATTAATTTTTTTAATTCTTTTTCATGTATTGTTCTTCCATAATGTAAATCGGAGAAGTGTACTATTTTTAGACCATAGTACGAAATAGGTAGGTTAGTATTAACTACCTTATATTCTTTTACTTCTAATCCTTTTGTACCAAAAAAGATTGCATATAATACAATTAATAAGAAGACTAAAACTATTATAAGTAATTTTAATAACATATGTTTTTTCCTATCTTTTTCCATAATAACCTCTATAACCAAGAATTAGTAATTATAAATACTAATACTAATAATGTGTTGTGAATAAAGTGAAAGAACATTGGTACGAATACTGTATCTGTCTTGTAATATATATATGCGAATATAGCACCAAATATACCATAAGAGAATATATATAGAAAGTCTGATATTGATTCATAGGTTCCAAGTACATGTATTAATCCAAATATAAATCCACATGCTACCATTAATACATATTTGTTCTTTATTACATCTTTAAATGTTTTTCTAAAGATTATTTCTTCAGTAAAAGGTGCGATAATACATGCCGAGAATAATCCATATAGTGGAAATTTTTCTATTAAACTTCTTACTACTTCTTCATTAGAAGCTATATCAGATTTAACTATATAGGTTATAATCATATTCATTACACTCATTAATACTATTCCTAATAACCAATATTTTGTATATTTTTCTATAAAATTTTTAAAATTATCTTTAAATAATATAAATTCTCTTTTTAAGTCTTTTCTATATATTAACCATAATATAATCACTAATAGAGAATCTAATACAAAGAATGTAATTACTTTTTGTAACATACTGAATTCATTGATATTTAGTCCGAAGGATTTCATTATTATAAACAATACGTTGTAAAATATGTAATATAATATTATAACTGAAATACTTTTTATAATTGTTTTTGCTTGTTTGCCTATATTCATATATCCTCCATATGTTTAATTATATCAATAAAATCAATAAAAAATCTATTGTTTTCGGTTATTATATGTTATAATGTGTATATCAACAACGAAGAGTGGATCAATGATCCACTCTTTGTATGTCTAAGGAGGAATATTATGGATATTGAAACCAAAGTCAGTAATATTATTAAATCTAAAATAGAAGATATTGGATTAAAATTACATGAAGTTAAATATGAAAAAGAAGACAATATATATTATTTAAGAATAATAATAGATAAAGATGGATATGTTAATATTAAAGACTGTATTGATGTAAATAGAGTAATAGATCCTATCTTAGAGGATATTGATTTTATAGAAGAATCTTACATACTAGATGTATGTTCAAGAACAAGGGAGGAAGATTAAAATGAACGGAGAAGCTTTTATAACTGCTTTGAATGCACTTTCAATGGAAAAACAAATAGATAAGGAGATAGTATTTAATGCTATGGAATTAGCGTTATGTTCTGCTTATAAGAAGAATTTTAATTCAAAAACAAATGTAAGAGTAGATATTAATAGAGAAACTGGAGAAATAAAGGTTTTTAGTATTTACAATGTTGTTAAGAAAATAGAAGAAGTAGAAGATGAAGATGTTGATAGAGATTCTTTAATATTGTTAAAAGATGCAAAGAATATGAAGAGTGATGCAAAAGTTGGAGATGTAATTGAAGAAGAAGTAACACCAAAAGACTTTGGTAGAGTAGCTACTTCAACT
>CAZPCX010000041.1:0-4835 GCA_964585265.1 uncultured Muribaculaceae bacterium
GAACTTGCTATATATTTTGATGAAATGAGAAAACAAGCGATTTGGGCATTTGAAAACAATGTATATGTATTAGATAATAATTCAGCAGCATATAATTATGAAACTAATGAATTACTTGTATTCAATAATACACAAATGTGTGAAGAAGCACCTAAAATAAAAAAATTAAACTAATTATATAATATAATAAGACAGTTAAGCATTGTAAAAGCAATGCTTTTTGTTTGACTTTATATTCCATTCATAATAAGATTAAGATAGGAAGTGATAATGTGGTTAACTCTATTAATATTCTGAATAATGCAAAGATAAATAAGTATGCAATACCTCAATTTAATATAAATAATTTAGAATGGGCCAAATATATATTGGAGGAATGTCAAAGTAATAAATCTCCAGTTATTTTAGGGGTTAGTGAGGGTGCAATAAAATATATTGGAGGTTATGACACTGTGTCGCACGTTGTTAAATCTTTAATAAAAGATCTTAAAATAACAATTCCGGTTGTTTTACATTTAGATCATGGATCAAGTGTAGAATCTTGTATAAAGGCTATAAATGCTGGCTTTACATCGGTAATGATTGATGCTTCAAAATACGAAATAGATGAGAATATTAGAATAACAAGAGAAGTAACAAAGTATGCAAAAAGAAAAAGAGTCAGTGTAGAAGCAGAAGTTGGACACATTGGAGGAAATGAAGATGGTGTTAGTAATATCGTAAATAATGCTAGTGTTGAAGATTGTATAAAGTTATGGAAAAACACAAAAATTAATTCTTTAGCACCTGCTCTTGGAAGTGTACACGGCTTATATAAAGGTGAACCAAAACTAGATTATATTAGAATGAAAGAAATCAATGATTCTATTGATATTCCACTTGTTTTACATGGTGGAACTGGAATAGATGATGAAAAGATTATGGAATCTATTAAAAATGGAATATCTAAGATAAATATTAATACTGAATTACAAATTGTATGGTCAAATGCAGTAAGAAAGTACTTAGATGAAAATAAAGACATATATGATCCTAGGAAAATAATATCTTCAGGCGAAAAAGCTATTAAAGAAGTTGTAAAGAGCAAGATAATTCTATTTAATAGTTTTGATAAAGCATAGTAGGTGATTAAGTGGATAAATTAATAATTGAAGGTGGACATATACTTACTGGGGACGTTAAAATAAGTGGTGCTAAAAATAGTGCTGTTGCTTTAATACCGGCTGCAATTCTTTGTGATGAAGAAGTTAAAATAGCTAATATACCAGATATATCTGATATTGATGCACTAATAGAAATATTAGTATACTTAGGGGCAGAAGTAAAAAGAGATAAAAATACGATATCAATTAATTCCAGAAATATTAAAAATAAAGATATCCCGGAAGGCATATCTAGGAAATTAAGAGCATCTTACTATTTTATGGGTGTTTTATTAGGTAAATATAAAAAAGTTAATATGTATTTTCCTGGAGGATGTAATATCGGAACTAGACCAATAAACTTACATTTAAGTTCGTTTGAAGCATTAGGAGCAAATATTAATGAGGAAAAAAACAAATATTCAATAAGTGCTGAAAACTTAATAGGTACAACTATATATTTAGATATAGCTAGTGTTGGTGCCACAATAAACACAATATTTGCGGCTGTAAAAGCAAAAGGACTAACGATAATAGAAAATGCAGCAAAAGAGCCGGAAATTGTAAACGTTGCTACATTTTTAAATAATATGGGAGCAAAAATAACTGGGGCTGGAACAAGTGAAATAAGAATAGTGGGAGTAAATTACTTACATAAATGTTATGATGAAGTAATTCCTGATAGAATTGAGGCAGGAACATATGTTATTGCTGCTGCAATGATAGGTAATAATGTTAGAATATCAAATGTAATTCCAGAACATTTAGAAGCTTTAACATTAAAATTAATAGAAGCCGGAGTAGATGTTAAAATAGGACCTGATTATTTTATTGTTTCTAGTGTTAAAAATCCAAAACCAATAAATATAAAAACGATGGTTTTTCCTGGATTTGCAACAGATTTACAACAACCTATATCAGGATTTTTAACTCAATGTGATGGTAAAAGCATAATTGAAGAGACAATATATGAAAACAGGTTTCAAAACTTAGAATATTTAAAGATGATGGGTGCAAATATAGAGATTAAAGATAAAAAAGCTTATATAAAAGGGAAAACAACATTAATTGGAACAGAAGTAGAAGCAACAGATTTGAGAGCTGGCGCTTGTTTAGTACTAGCAGCGTTAATAGCTGAAGGAAAAACAACAATAACAAATGTAAATCATATACTTAGAGGATATGAGAACATAAAAGAGAAGTTAGAAAGCTTGGGAGCAAAAATAACAATAGAATAAAATATATTGCAAAAAATCAAAACACTTGCTATAATAGAAAAAGTTTTTAAATCTATGATTACTATTAATCATGGCGAAGGGAGAATATCATGAAGAAAGAAAGCATATACAAAGATTCAAAGGTAATATGTGCATGTGGTGAGACTTTTGAAACAAAGTCAACTAAAGACGAAATACATGTAGAAATTTGTTCAAAATGTCATCCTTTTTATACAGGAAAACAAGCAAGAACTTCTAAAACAGGACGTGTAGAAAAATTTAATAAAAAATATAATTTAGAAAACCAATAAGAAGTAGATTAATCTACTTTTTTTATTATTTAAATAATGATATAATTTATATGGTGATAATATGAAAATAGGTATAGTTTCAGATCATGGTGGTTATAAACTAAAAGAAAAAATAGCAAAATACTTAAGTAATGAATATGAAGTAATCAATTATGGTACAAAATCTGATGAACCAGTTGATTATCCTGATTATGCATTTTTACTTTGTAAGAATGTAATGGAAAACAATGTTGATTTTGGAATTGCAATATGTAAGACTGGAATAGGTATGTCAATTGCGTGTAATAAAGTCAAAGGTATTAGATGTGCAAAGATAGATAATGTAAAAGAAGCAAATTGTGCAAGAACACATAATAGTGCAAATGTTATTTCTTTAAATGGCACGATGTCATTTGGTCTTGTTAAAAAGATATTAAAAGTTTACATACAAAGTGAAAACGCAAGTGAAATGAGGCATTTACAAAGAATTAATAAAATAAAGGTATACGAAAATGAACATTAAAATCTTGTTATATGTAATCTTTATTCCACTTTCTATATGGATGATGCTTTCTTTAAAGATAGAACATTTATTTAAAAAGAATAGTATTAATCAGATAAAAGCTTTCTATTTTATAATGTCATTAATAATATCTTACTTGCTTGTAAATTTTGTTTTTGATATTTATGAAGTAACAAAAATAATAGACTAACTCTTTAGTCTTTTTTTTTATTCATAAATATGTAATAATATAAGTGAAGGTGATATGCATGACGTTTGGTAGAATATTATTAATTATAGCTGTTACTTTTGCATCATCGGTTCTTATAACGCCTTTGATAAGAAAGTTAGCATTTCACATTAATTGTGTAGATAAACCAAATAAGAGAAGAGTAAATAAAGTACCTATGCCTACATTGGGAGGACTTGCAATATTTATAAGTTTTATTATAGGTTATATGGTATTTGGAGATAAAAGTATAGAAATGATTCCTGTACTAATTGGTGGAACAATAATCATAATTCTTGGTGTTGCAGATGGAATCAATCCAATAAGAGCTAGATATAAACTATTAGGACAAATTGCGGCAGCATTAGTGGTTGTAATATATGGACAAATGCTAATTACCGATATTAATGCGTTTGGTTATTCAATCAATTTTGGAATATTTTCTTATCCTTTAACGGTGTTATTTATTGTAGGTATGATAAACGCTATAAACTTAATTGATGGATTAGATGGATTAGCATCAGGTATTAGTTCTATATATTTCTTAACAATAGGTATTATAGCAATGATATTAAATAAAATAGGTGGGTTAGATATTAAACTTTCATTTATTATGTTAGGAGCAACTTTAGGATTCTTAGTACATAATTTCTATCCAGCAAAAATATATTTAGGTGACACCGGATCAATGTTTTTAGGATTTATAATATCTGTAATAGCGTTGTTTGGATTTAAAAATGTAACTTTAACATCGTTAATAGTACCGATACTAATAATGGGTATACCTATATTTGATACTATTTGTGCAATAATAAGAAGAACAATAAATAAGAAACCAATTGGAGAAGCCGATAAACAGCATCTTCACCATCAATTTTTAAATATGAATTATAGTCATAGAACGACAGTAATAATAATTTACTTAATCGACTTATTATTTGCTCTTGCGTCAATAATATTTGTACTAAAAAATAGAAATTTAGGTATATTTATATATGTTGTAATATTCGTAATAGTTGTATGGATTATAACTAATACAAGTATATTAATGAATAAAAATAATAAAAAAGGAGGAAAGAAATGAAATACGATATCAGAGGAAAGGATATCAAGATAACGAAATCAATAGAAGAATACATAAAGAGTAAAGTTGATAAGTTGAATAAATATTTCAACGAACCAGAAAGGATATTAACAAATGTCTTAATAAAGGTAAGAAACAATCAACAAAAGATTGAAATAACAATTTATACAGATAACTTTACTATAAGGGCAGAAGACTGCAACGAGGATTTATATACAGCTATTGATAGTGTTGAACAAAAATTAGAAAGACAAATAAATAAGTGCAAACAAAAACTTATTAAGATAAACAAAGAGAAGGTAAAAGAATTTATGCTTTCTTATGATGCTGAAATTACAGAAAATGAAGAGAAAGTTGTAAAAAGAAAAAGA
>CAZPCX010000042.1:0-4696 GCA_964585265.1 uncultured Muribaculaceae bacterium
CCACCTGTATCACTACATGTTCCTGTTATTGTTCTATTTGTGTTAAACCATGTTGTACTTCCACCACTATTAGCACATGTTGGTGCTGTTTTATCTATTTTAACTGTTACATTTGATGCACATACTGTGCTGTTACCAGCTATATCTGTTACTGTTCCTGGACTCTCTGTTGTTGAATTTGTATTTGTTGTATATGTCTTCGTTACTGTAGCTGTACTACAATTTGAACCTCCTGTATCACTACATGTTCCTGTTATTGTTCTATCTGTATTAAACCATGTTGTACTTCCACCACTTGTTGCACATGTTGGTGCTGTCTTATCTATCTTAACTGTTTGTGTTGCTGGACAAGATACACTATTACCAGCATTATCTGTTACTGTTCCTGGTGTTTCTGTTGTTGAATTTATTTCTGTACTATATGTCTTTGTTATTGTTGCACTACTACATCCTGAATTAATTGTTGCATGTGCTGTATCACTACATGTTCCTGTTAATACTCTACTTGTATTAGTCCATGTTGCATTACTACCACTTGAAGCACATGTTGGTGCTGTTTTATCTATCTTAACTGTTACATTTGCAGCACATACTGTACTGTTACCAGCTTTATCTGTTACACTTCCTGGTGTCTCTGTTGTTGAATTTATTTCTGTACTATATGTCTTTGTTACTGTAGCACTACTACATGTTGAACCACCTGTATCACTACATGTTCCTGTTATTGTTCTATTTGTGTTAAACCATGTTGTACTTCCACCACTATTAGCACATGTTGGTGCTGTTTTATCTATTTTAACTGTTACATTTGATGCACATACTGTGCTGTTACCAGCTATATCTGTTACTGTTCCTGGACTCTCTGTTGTTGAATTTGTATTTGTTGTATATGTCTTCGTTACTGTAGCTGTACTACAATTTGAACCTCCTGTATCACTACATGTTCCTGTTATTGTTCTATCTGTATTAAACCATGTTGTACTTCCACCACTTGTTGCACATGTTGGTGCTGTCTTATCTATCTTAACTGTTTGTGTTGCTGGACAAGATACACTATTACCAGCATTATCTGTTACTGTTCCTGGTGTTTCTGTTGTTGAATTTATTTCTGTACTATATGTCTTTGTTATTGTTGCACTACTACATCCTGAATTAATTGTTGCATGTGCTGTATCACTACATGTTCCTGTTAATACTCTACTTGTATTAGTCCATGTTGCATTACTACCACTTGAAGCACATGTTGGTGCTGTTTTATCTATCTTAACTGTTACATTTGCAGCACATACTGTACTGTTACCAGCTTTATCTGTTACACTTCCTGGTGTCTCTGTTGTTGAATTTATTTCTGTACTATATGTCTTTGTTACTGTAGCACTACTACATGTTGAACCACCTGTATCACTACAAGTTCCTGTTATTGTTCTATTTGTGTTATACCATGTTGTACTTCCGCCAGAACTAACACATGTTGGTGCTGTTTTATCTATTCTAACTGTTTGATTTGCTAAACAAGTTGAACTATTACCTGCTAAGTCTGTTACTGTCCAAGCAGCTCCATTTACTCCTGGTCCTGCTGTTGTTGTATTTGTATTTGCAGTATATGTATAAGAAGAACTTGCTGTTGTACAACCAGATGTAGCATCTGTACATGTTCCCGTTATTGTTCTATTCGTATTAAACCAAGATGAACTACCACCAGTTGTTGTACATGTTGGTGCTGTCATATCAAGTATAATACTATCATTATATTGTGCTGTTTCTAATCCTGCTTCATTTCTAAATTTTATATATACTGTCTTAGATCCATCTCCTGATGGTAATGTAAATGCTTTTGTAGATGCATATGTTTGCCATGCTGTACAAGATGTTGTTGTACTTATACACATTTGTGCTGCTCTTGATGCAGATATATATAATGTTACTGCATCTGTTGTTGTATATGTTGGATTTCCTGATCCAATAGTGAATGATGTGAATACTGCTGGCGTTACATCATATATTACATCGTTTCCACTTGTTATTGTTGTTCTTGTCGTTCCTAAATTAGAATAAGCATCTAAGTAATTTGATACACTTATTGCTAATATTCCTTCTATTAATGTAGATTCATCTGTTGGTATTGTATATGTTGCTGTTCTTGTTGTTCCTGATCCTGTTATTGTTGCTGTTCTTCCACCTATTGTTACTGTTGGAGTATTTACTATAGGTTTTGAGAATGTTAACAATAATGTTACTGTATCTCCATTTTTAGCTCTATCAGTTCTATATACATTATTAGATGATATTGTTGCTACTGTTACAACTGGTAATGTTGTATCTCTAACTATTACTGTTCTAGTTACAGTTTCAGATACCTCCCCATTTGTTCCTGTTACACTATATGACAAAACATACTGACCTAATACTGCAGTATTTACTGTTCCTGTTCTTACTACATCATCTGTTATATTTGTTCCATCTGCATCAAATGCAATTATTCCTGGATCTGTATATGGATTATTATATTCAGTATAGTATGGATTATCTCCTAATACTACTACATATGGTTTTGTTAATGTTACCTCATCTACATCGTATTCTAATGTATAAGATAAATCAGATGTTGAACCTAGTTGTACTCCTATATAAGCTTCTGTATTTGGAAGAGATTCTAAATCTTTTTCTTCAATTAATCCGAAAGATAATAAAGCCTCTACTGATACGTAGCTTGTATCTCCTTCTTCAACTAAACTACTTAATATGTTTCTATTGTATGAATAAATGTATTCCTTTGTAGCATCTAATATTCTAGTCTCAGCTGATTCTTTAGATGTTGCTTTTGCTTTCTCTATCATATTTAATATGCTTGGTGTTGTTAAAACCGTTAATACCAATAATATTAATACTGATGCTATTATTTCAATTAAAGTAAATCCATTTTTCTTCATACTTCTCTCCCTTTACTTACTATATATATTATTATAACATTGTTTGAAATATTGTCACTAAATTATTATAAATTATCTATATCACAAACTAAATTATCTGTTTCATATTTCTGACAAAAAATACATGCTGTATAATCATAGCCCGATCCTGTTTTTTTAATTACATGCACATATCCATTGCATTTTGTATCTCCATCTGTATCATATACTTCTTTAATAGCATCTGCATTAATCAATGTATCAAATGATATTAAATATACTTCTCCTGCTACTGTTGGTAAAGTTATACTATTTGTTAATACGTAATCAGAAGCTGCTTTCTTTATTTCTCCTTCTTTTATTTTAAATACATTATCTGCATTTTTTTGAATCACACTTAAAATATTAGGTACTATAATTCCTAATACAATACCCAGTAATAAAATTACTGCTAAAACCTCAACTAAAGTAAAAGCTTTTCTATCCATAAAAAGCCTCCATATTCTATATAAAAATTATATCACATATATTTTAATATTAAAATAAAAAGATGTTATAATTATAATGAAATGAGGTTGTATGAAATTATTTAGAAATACATTCGCTGTTATTGATTTAGACTTATTAAAGAACAATATAAAAGAAATAACTAATAAATATAATAATTATAAGTATTACTTTGGTATCGTAAAAGCAAATGCATATAATCATGGAGATGTAGAAATATCTAAAGAGTTAATAAATGCTGGTATAAATTATCTAGGAGTTTCTTCTTTAGAAGAAGCATTAAATATTAGAAGTGAAATAAAAAGAGTTAATATATTAATACTTACTCCTATAGATAATAAATATATTAAAATAGCTAGTAAAAACAATATTACTATAACTATTAATTCATTAGAATATTTAAAGACAATAATTAATACTAAGTATAAAATAATAATTCATATTAAATTAGATAGTGGAATGAATAGACTTGGTATAAAAGATAATAAAGAACTATTAGAAACTATTGATCTTATAAAAAAGAACAAAAATATTATTATAGAAGGTATATATACTCATATGGCTAATGCAGATTGTAATGATCATAGTTATTATGATAAACAAATTAAAACATTCAAAGATATTACTAAAGGTATTGATTTAAATATATTTAAAATAGTACATATTGGTAATAGTGCTACTCTTTTAAATCACTCTAAATTAAAATTTGTTAATGGTATAAGACTTGGTTTAGTAATGTATGGTATTAGTGAAAATAGTAATATTAATATCAAACCAATACTATCTTTATACAGTAAGGTTATGCAAGTTAAAAATATTAATAAAGGTGAATATGTTGGATATAACTTAAATTATAAAGCAAGTAAAAATGAAAGAATTGCAGTTGTAGCAATTGGTTATGCTGATGGAATAATTAGAAAGAATACAAATAGATATGTATTAGTTAATAGTAAAAAATATAAAATAATTGGTAATATATGTATGGATATGCTAATGATTAAGGTTGATAATAAAGTAAAAGAAGATGATATTGTTACTATTATTGGAGAAGAAATAGATTGTAATTATATTGCTAAACATTTAAATACAATTAATTATGAAGTAATATGTTCTATATCAGATAGAGTTCATAGAATATATATTAAAAATAAAAAGATAATTAAGTCAAAATCTATTAGATTTATTTAATTATCTTTTTTTATATTTGGTAGCGAGAGAGGGGTTTGAACCCACGACCTATCGGGTATGAACCGATTGCTCTAGCCAACTGAGCTATCTCG
>CAZPCX010000043.1:0-4619 GCA_964585265.1 uncultured Muribaculaceae bacterium
CTTCCACTTTTATTTTTCATCATTTCTGCCATTACATATTTCAATCCATAATAAACACCTTTAACATTTATATTTAATACAAAATCTAAATCTTCTTTATTAGTTTCCATAATACTAGCTACTTTACCTTCTACACCAGCATTATTTACAAAAATATCAATCTTTCCAAATTTCTCAATAGTTTTATCAACATAATATTTAACATTATCTTCTCTAGAAACATCTGCTTTTAAAAGTAATGAATTATCTTTATTTAAATTCAATTCCTTTGAAAGTTCAGTTAAAGCCTCTGCTGAAACATCTACTAATGATATTTTAACTCCCTTTTCATATAACTCTTTTGCTACTGCTTTTCCAATTCCTCCGCCAGCTCCTGTTATTATTGCAACTTTATTTTCAAACATAATATACCCCTCTCTATATTAAATATATTTTATCATTAAATATAATAATAATAAATATGTATTTTATCTTTTGTAAAAACAATGTAAAAGATATGTATAGATTATTTGTTATAATTATTATATAATGAATGCGGTGATTTAAATGGAAAGATTACAAAAGATAATAGCAGAATCAGGATATTGTTCTAGAAGAAAAGCGGAAGAATTAATTAAAAATAGCAGAGTATCAGTTAATGGTAGTATTACTAATGTTTTAGGTACTAAAGCAAATACTAGCGATAATATTGTTATTGATGGAGAAAAACTAGTTAGAGAAGAGAAGGAACATTATCTATTTTATAAACCAAGAGGTGTAATAAGCTCTACATCTGATGATAAAGGAAGAAAAACTATAGTTGATTACTTTGATTCAAATAAAAGACTTTATCCAGTTGGAAGATTGGATTATAATACCGATGGAGCAATAATAGTTACTAATGATGGAGATTTAGCAAATCTATTAACTCATCCGAAAAACGAATTAGAAAAAGTATATATTGTAAAAGTAAAAGGATTAGTTAATGGAGATGCAATTAGAAAGCTTAAAGCTGGTGTAGTAATAGATAAAATTAAATGTGTACCAGATAGAGTAAAATTAAAGAAATTTGATAAAATTAAAAAAACATCAATTGTTGAGATTACTATACATGATGGTAAAAATCATGAAGTAAAAATCATGTTTGAATCTATTGGGTTCCTAGTTGAAAAATTAAAAAGAGAAAGGATTGAATTTCTAACTTTAGAAGGTTTAAAATCCGGAGAATATAGAAAGATAACACCAAAAGAGATAAAGAAATTATATAGTTTGATCAAATAAAAAAAGAATTATTGTAATTCTTTTTTTGTTATTGCTTCAGTAGGACAATTTTCAATTGCACCAATTGCAATCTTTTCTAATTCTTCATTTAATTCAATTTCTTTAGCATAAGCTAAACCATTTTCATCAAAATCAAATAATTCATTTGATATGGCAACACATGCTCCACATCCAATACATTTTTCTTTATCAATATTTAATGTCATTATTTCACCACCTAAAAAAGATTATATATATATTGGTTTGAAAAATCAATTATAATATTTAAAAAAGTGTAAAAATATGCTATTATTATTTTAGGCGGTGATTACATGAAATCTAGAATGGAAAAGTATTCCGAATCATTGAGCACACCAAAAAGAACTGATAAAAATGCATCTTTATATGAGGATATATATATGCAAAAACCAGAACCAGAGAATAATGTAACTGTTATTGATAATGTTAATGAAATAGATATAAATAAAATAAAAGAAATGATAAGTAATAGAGAAGATTATAAAAAATTAAGACAATATCAAAGTATTACAAATAGTTCAGAAGAAGACAAAGAATTAAATACTAGATATGATATAGATGAAATAGATTCTAAAAATTACGATATAAATGAGATTATTGAAAAAAAGAGAAACAATCAAACTAGTGAATTTGATGAAGTAAGAGTTAGAAAAATTTCAGATACTCAATATGATATATTGAAAGATTTAAATGTTAATAAAGAATCAAATGATGAAATATCAAATGAAGATAGTGAAGAAAGATTAAAAACGTTGATAGATACAATTGTTAAAGAAAAAGGAGATATTGCAACTTTTGCGAAAACTAATTTAGATTTTTTTGCAGATTTAAGAGAAGAAAATGAAATTGAAGATACAACTACTACAATAAAAGAAGAAGCATTTAAATTAGAAGACAAAGATAAAGAAGAAAAAAAAGATAATGATTTTTTTTCTTCAAACGATTCATTTACAAAAGAAGATTTTGAAGAAGAATGTCCAAAACCAAAAGAAAAGAGTAATTTAATATTCAAAGTAACGATTGGAATATTAATTGCGTTAATAGTACTTGTATTAGTATTAATATTATTGATTATATAAAAGCATTTATAATGCTTTTTTTTATTATTTATGGTATATTTATATTAATGACAATGGAGGGATTTATGGAAAATAAGAGTATATTATTAGAGGATAAAGAATATGAGATAATAAATGATATTAAAGATGGTTTTGATTTAGAAGAATTAAAAAGCAAATATACCGAATATTTTTATAATTATGATTATATAGTTGGTGATTGGGCTTATGGTAAATTAAGATTAAAAGGATTTTGTGATGATAAAAATCCAATTAATAAAGAATTAAATAACATTAAATATTTAGAAAAATATATCAACGAAAATTGTGCGTTTAATTGCAAATATTTTGTCATAAAAAAGGTATACAAAAATAAATAAAGGTGTTATAATAAAATAGTAATAAAAAAGAATAAAAGAGGTGTGATTATGGAAGAAAACAAAAAGAAATTAATCGTTGTGAATGAAGACGGATCAGAGACAGAAGCAGAATTACTTATAATTTTTAAATTAAAAGAAACAGGTAAAGAATATGTTCTTTATACACTAAATGAAACAGATGAAAATAATATGATAAAAATATATTCATCTAGATTAGTTGATAATGGAGAATCATATTCATTTGAAACAATTGATTCTGATGAAGAATGGATTAGTGTAAAAGAAGTAATGAAGCAAATAGCAAAATCAGGACAAGAAGTAGAAGAATAAAATAATTGGAGGTTTATATATGCAAAGTGCTATGGGAGGAAATCTACCTTACGAGACTGTTAATATGTTGTCTAAAGAGTTTTCAAAAACAAGTCAAGAACAACTACAATCTCAAAGAGTTGTAAAAACTAAATTTAGTGTTGTGAGTTTACTGAAAGAAATTTATAATAAGACTTTTGGTATTTCATATTCGAGTTTTGTTGATTTAAAAGAAAAAGAAGAATTGGATAAACTAGAAATAGCAAAAGAAAAACTATATATATATGAATATAGTGATTCAAATCCAGAAAGAGTTTTATCTAACTCATATAAACCAAGAGTGGCTTTAGTCCCATACAAGCTTATAGAAGGTCTTAATAAAGGTTGGACAACAGTTTTTGCGCCAAAACCAAAAGAGGAAATTAATGAAGATTATAATTATGATGAAGTAAACAAATTATCTGAAAAAGTAAATGAAGAGGATCTTCAATCAATAGAAGTACCAACTGCACCAACTATTGAGGTTGAAAAAGTTGAAGAAAAAACAATAGAAGTACCAACTATTGAAGTTAAAAAAGAAGAAGAAGTTAGTTTTGATGACATTTTTGGTAATGTGAGAAATGTTGTTAAAGAAAATGGGAATCTTAAAAAACAAGTTGAAAGCATTAAAAAAGGAATGATTGAACTTAAAAATATTAATACATCTTTAAAAGAAGAAGTAAAAGCTAGTCAATCTGAAAAGGATTCATTAAAGATGCAAGTTGAAAAACTACAATCTGAAAAGCAAAACTTTGAAAGAAAGTTGCAAACTTTAAAAGCTGAAAAAGAAAAAATGGAAGTTAGGTTTGGAGAAGAATTACAAATTAAAGAAAATGAGAAGAAATCTGTTGAAGAAATTTATAAAAATAAATATCAAGCCGATAGAGAAAAGATTGCAATGACTTTAAAATCTATTCTTCCAAAAGAGACAATGCAAGTTGAATCTTCAGAAGAAGTGAGTAAAACAAGATAAAAGATGTGTAACACATCTTTTTTTATGTTATAATTTTATATGATTGAATAATCATTTTAATTTGACTATTCAAATTTAGAAAGTTGGTTTATATGAAAATACTATCAGTAAATGCAGGAAGTTCAAGTCTTAAATTAAAATTATTTGATATGCCTAAGGGGGATGTCTTAGTAACTGTTAGATATGAAAGAATAGGTTTAGATAATAGTATTTATACAATTAATTATAATTCTGAAAAAATTGTTAAACAGATTGTTTTAAAAGATCATTCTGATGCTTTAAATTCGTTTTTAAAAGAATTAGTAGATATGAAAATAATATCAAATTACAATGAAATTGAAGGAATAGGTCATAGAGTTGTACAAGGTGGAGATAAATATTCTAGTTCTGTATTAATAAATGAACAAGTTATTAATGATATAGAATCATTTATTTCTTTAGCACCCTTGCATAATCCGGCTAATTTATTAGGAATAAAAGTAGTTAAAGGTATATTGCCTGATTCAAAGAATGTAGCGGTTTTCGATACTGCTTATCATCAAACTATACCTCAAGAACAACATGTATATCCATTACCTTATG
>CAZPCX010000044.1:0-4592 GCA_964585265.1 uncultured Muribaculaceae bacterium
TTGTTTAGCTTGTTTAAACATATCTCTAACTCTTGATGCACCTATTCCTACAAATAGTTCTACGAAATCAGAACCACTTATAAAGTAAAATGGTACGTTTGATTCTCCAGCTACTGATCTAGCAAGTAATGTTTTACCTGTTCCAGGAGGTCCTACTAAAAGTACTCCCTTTGGTATTCTTGCACCCATCTTTTGAAATTTCTTTGGATTCTTTAAAAAATCTATTAATTCTGATACTTCTTCTTTTTCTTCATCTAATCCTGCCACTTCATCAAACGTTACTTTTTTGTTTTCTTCATTTAATTTAGCTCTACTTTTCCCAAAATCAAATGATTGACTATTGCTTCCTACTTGTTTTGAAAAGAATAAGAACGCAATAATAAGTAGAAGTGCTATTGGCAATACATTTACTAAAAGCATCATAAATGTACTAGATTCAGGATCTGCCTTTGCTTCTAATTTGAAATTGTTTTCAATTTGTGAGTTTAAAACAGAATTCATTACTGTTTCTGACAAAGGTGCTTTAACTAGAAATGTTTCTTTTTCTCCATAAGACCCTATTTTACCCGAAATCTCATATATTTTAGCTCTATCTTTTGTAGTTATCATTATTTCTGTTATTTCACCACTATTTATTAATTCATTAAATTCGCTATATGTAAGTATATTTACTTTTTTACCTAATATATCACTTGAAAATAATATTAATGCCGCTATTGCTATTAACACAATATATGGCAATATGTTTTTGTTGATTGTTTTCTTCTTTTTCATAGAACCTCCTCTTAATAATACCTGATTATTATATCATACTTCTCGTCTTTTTCTTTATCATATTTTGACTTCTTTAATCCTGGAATCCATACAACTTTATTAGAAGAATCTAAAACTATTGGCCATGATTCCCTGTCCTCAATAGATACCTTTTCATCAATAAATATATCTTTAATTTTCTTTTTACCTAACATACCTTTTACTTCTAATCTATCACCAATTTTTCTATTTCTAACATACAAAGGCATTTTTAATTCTTTTGTGTTTAGTCTACAAACATAATTTGTTGTAGCTTCACTTTTTTCAACTATTTCTAAATTCATACCATTTGAAAGATTAATATAATCTGATAATTCTATTTCATATTCTTTTAGTTCCGAATGTTCTTTTGTAAATGATACAGTGTTATAACTCTTTATTACAACTATATTATTAGGAAGGTGTATATATGAACTTGCTTTATTGCTTTTAATTAACTTTTGTATTAATTCTGTATGAGTATCTGTAATAAGCATCAAATCATCTTGATAAATACCTTCTAATATATTATTTATTATCTTGTTTTGAATTACCTTGTTTAACTCTAGAAATCTTTCAATATTTAATATGTTTTGACTATAAACAATATTTATTACTTCAGCAGCTTGTTTTTCTATATATTCATTGCATTCTAATAATGTTTGATTAAATTTTAAAAATTTCTCATGTATATTTGGATCTTCACTTTTCAAGAATGGTAATACATATTTTCTATATCTATTTCTAGTATATTTATCTTTTTTATTTGAAGAATCCTCCGAGAATTTTATTTTGTTTTTTAAATCATATTCTAATATTTCGTTTTTTGTAACATCAATTAACGGTCTTATTATTTTATAATCTCCCATTTCTATTTCTTTCATGAATCCTGCATATCCCTTTAGAGTAGACCCTCTTGCTATTCTCATTAGTATTGTTTCAATTAAATCATCTGCATGATGTGCAGTAAATAAATATTTTGCCCCATATTTTTTAACTATGCTTTCGAAAAATGCATATCTTTTTGTTCTTGCTTCGTTATGAAAATTATCATCACCGTATTCTTCTATTTTCATACTTTCAAAATATATTTGATTATTATCACAATATTTTTCAACAGCAGTTTTTTCATTTTCACTTTCAGCTCTTACATTATGATTTACATGAGCACATATTATATATATATCACTCTCTTTTTTAATTTCTTTAAGCATATGTAAAAGAGCCATAGAATCTGCTCCTCCGGATACGCCTACTACTACAGTGTCTCTATCTTTTAACCCTAAGTCTTTCATTAGATAATCATATACTTTATCCATAAAAAACACCTCTTATTCTCTTTATATTTTAACATTTACTATACATATTTACAACATAAAAATAAGGCTTATAAAAGCCTTATTCACTTAACTTATCTTCTAATACATCAAAAGGTTCTTCATCTTTAAATTCATTTTCTAAACTTATGTCTACTTCTGAGTATTTTTTAGCACCAGTACCTGCTGGTATTAATTTACCAATAATAACATTTTCTTTTAATCCAAGTAAATGATCAATCTTACCTTTTATTGCTGCATCCGTTAATATTCTAGTTGTTTCTTGGAATGATGCAGATGATAAGAATGAATCTGTTTCTAATGATGCCTTTGTTATTCCTAATAAAACTGGTCTTCCTATTGCTGGTTTCTTGTCTGCAAGTAATAACTCTTTATTTTTGCTAGTAAATTGTCCTAGAGAAACAAGAGTACCTATCAAGAAGTCTGCGTCACCTTCATCAGTGATTCTTATTCTAGATATCATTCTTCTTGCAATTATTTCTACGTGCTTATCTGATATTCCTACACCTTGTGAACAATATACTTTTTGTATTTCTTTTAATATATATTGTTGTACTGTTATAGGATCAGTTACTGCAAGTAATTCTTTAGGATTAATATTACCTTCAGTAAGTTTATCTCCAGGCTTAACCGAATCACCTTCACTAACTGCCATTTTAGAACCATAGTTAGTAACATGTTCTTTAGCCTCTACATCATTTTCAATTATTATTTTAAACTTACCATTAACATTTTCAATCTTAGCAATTTTACCAAATATTTCTGCAATCGTAGCTTTTCCTTTTGGATTTCTAGCTTCAACTAACTCTTGAACACGAGGTAAACCTTGTGTAATATCTTCAGCACTTGCTACACCACCTGTATGGAATGTTCTCATAGTCAACTGTGTACCTGGTTCTCCGATTGATTGAGCAGCCATTATACCTACTGCTTCACCTTCTTCAACCATATTTCCTGTTGCTAAATTACGACCATAACATTTTCTACATACACCATTTGGTGTTTTACAAGTTAGAAGTGATCTAATTTCTACTGCTTCTACTTTTGCTTTGCATATTTTCTCTGCTATACTTTCAGTTATCATTTGATCTTTATCTATTATTACTTCTTTTGTTTCCGGATGTAATACAGGTTTATTAGTAAATCTTCCTAATATTCTGTCATATAACTTCTCAATTATTGATCCTTCTTTTTCATCATATAGTTGTTTAACAACTACTCCGTTAATAGAACCACAATCTTCTTCTCTAACTATTACATCTTGTGAAACATCTACTAATCTTCTTGTTAAGTATCCTGATTCTGCTGTTTTTAATGCAGTATCAGCAGCACCTTTTCTAGCTCCGTGTGTTGATAAGAAGAATTCTGCAACTGATAAACCTTCAATGAATGATGATTTAACTGGTATTTCCATTGATTCACCATTTGGTTTTTGCATTATCCCACGCATACCTGCTATTTGAGTAAAGTTATCTATATTACCACGAGCTTTTGATCTCATCATCAAGAATATTGGATTATCTACGTCTTCTTTAGAATACTTATCTAATTCCATCTTTATTTTAGACTTAGCATCTCCCCATATACCAATAATCTTACTAAATCTTTCGGTGTCAGTTATTAAACCTTTTTGGAATTGCTTATTTATTTTTCCAACCAAGTCATCACTTTCTTCAATTAATTTTTTCTTGTCTTTACTTTGTACAATATCACTTATTGAGAAAGTTATTCCTGCTAATGTTGAATGTTTAAATCCTAATGCTTTTAATTTATCAAGAAATATTGAAGTATCAGTTGTTTTATATCTCTTGAATATTTGTGCAATTATATTTTCAAGATCTTTTTTATCAAATGGTTTAGTTAACTCTAATTTAGATATTTCTTCTTTTATATTAGAACCTTTACAAACAAAGAATTTATCATCTGTTATCTTTTCAATATTCTCTGTTGTTGGTTCATTAATATATTGGAAAGAATCAGGTAGTATTTCATTAAAAATTATTTTTCCAACTGTAGTTATTAAATAACAATCTTTTTGAGAATCAGTAAATATTTTATACTTAAATGAATTTACTGGAATTGCTATTCTTGTATGTACATTAATTTCTTTTCTATAGTAAGCCATTATAGCTTCATTAGAATCTTTGAATACTCTTCCTTCTCCTGGAAGTCCTGCTTTTTCCATTGTTATATAGTAATTACCAAGAATCATATCTTGAGTTGGTGTAACAATTGGTTTTCCATCTTTTGGTGACAATATATTATTAGCTCCTAACATCAATAATCTAGCTTCTGTTTGAGCTTCTATACTTAATGGTACGTGAACTGCCATTTGATCACCATCGAAGTCTGCATTGAATGCAGTAGTTACTAATGGATGCAATCTTATTGCTCTTCCATCAACTAATTTAGGTTCAAATGCTTGTATACCTAATCTATGTAGAGTAGGTGCTCTATTAAGTA
>CAZPCX010000045.1:0-4487 GCA_964585265.1 uncultured Muribaculaceae bacterium
AAGCATTAACATTTATAATACCAGTATTTAATGATATGCCTGAAGAAACAGCGCTACCTACCGTACTTGGTAATCCAAATAATTATTTAAAAGATTTAAAAGTAAATGGTCAAACGGTTTTAAACTTTAATAAAGATACTTTAACTTATAATTATTATGTTTCTTTATTAACAGAAAAAGTTACTATTAGTGCAACTACAATCAGTACAAGTGCTTCAGTTATATCTGGTACTGGTGAAATAACTCTAAATGGTCCAGAAACAAGTATTGAAGTCGAAGTAAAAGCAGGAAACAATGAAACAAAGAAATATACAGTTATGATAATTAAAACCGACAGTATTCCTATAACAGTATCACATGCAATAACAAATCTCGGATGGATATCTAATAATAATGTGCTTAGTAAGGTTGAATTAAATAGTGATATTGCAACAATTAAAAATTCAATTGAAACACTAAGTGGTGATATATCATTGATTGTAAAGGATAAAAATAATACAATTAAAAATGAAGGTAAAATTGGTACTGGTGATACAATTGAGATAACAGTAAATATAGAATCTGCTACAAACAAAGTCATGATATATGGTGATGTAAGTGGTGATGGACAAATAAATGGTGTAGATTTAATTGCAGTGCAAAAACATTTATTAAACTTCACAACTCTTACAGATGTCTATATACAAGCAGCAGACACTACTAAAGATGGATTAGTAAATATATATGATTTACTTAGAATAAAAAGACATATGTTAGGAGAAGTTGAGATAACTCAATAAGGAGAAATATGAAAAAGAAAATAGTTTTATTATTAGTTGGGTTTGTTTTAATGTTTTGTAATGTACTTAATGTAAATGCAATTTCAGGAAACATTAGAGTTAGAGCATCATCTACAAATGTAACGATTGGAAACAATGTTACAGTTACGGTTACTATATCAAGTTCCGCTCCACTTGGATCTTGGGAGTTTTCATTAAGTTATGATACTGCTAAATTAAGACAAACTAATACAACGTTATTAAGAAATGTTGATGTTGGTGATGGTTCAAAAACTTCAACATCATATACATATACATTTAAAACAATTGCAACAGGTACAGCAAATGTAACAGTTAGAAACTACTCTGTTATTGATTGGAATACAGAAGAAGAAATAGCAATAACTGTATCACCAACAAATATCGTTATAAAACAGCCAGTTGTAATAGTTAAATCTACAGATAATACATTAAAATCAATAACATTATCTGAAGGTACATTATCCCCTACTTTTAAAAGTTCAACACTAGAATACAACGTAGATATAGATGAAATAATAGATACAATAACAGTAACACCAATTGCAAACGATTCAAAAGCCAGTATATCTGGTGGTGGTGAAAAAGAATTAACAGAAGGTCTTAACATATTTGAAATAAAAGTAACGGCTGAAAATGGTTCTTTAAAGACTTATAAAGTTAATGTTAATATGATAGATGAAAATCCAATTGAAGTTCAAATCAAAAATAAACTATATACAGTAGTTAAAAAAGCAAATGTATTAGAAGCACCAAGTGGATTTATAGATACTACACTCTCTATTAAAGGATTAGATGTACCGGGATTAGAAAACACTGACATTAATCTGGTGCTAGTAACATTAAAAGATGAAGAAGGCACTTATAGTTTATACTCATATGATGAAAGTAACGAAGCATATAAAAAATATATTGAATTCCAAACAGGATTATTAAGATTATATATAACAAATCCCGAAACTACTGTTGAGATACCAGATGGATTTGATACAGCAATATTTATGATAAACAATATAGAAATAAATGGGTGGGATATAAATAGTAACAATAATTATAAATTAGTATATGCAATGAATATAGAAAACGGTGAAAATGATTTCTACTTATATGATGCAAAAGAAGGAACTTTCCAAAGATACTTAAACGTAGAAACAGGAAAAGAAATCAATTTAACTTATTACATAGCTGTTGGTTCAGTTGCAGCATTAGTAATTATTGCTTTAATACTATATATACCTCTATCTATTAAAATAAAAAAATCTAAATAACAATTGATAAATATTATATTTTAAAATATAATAAAGTAGTTAGGAAGCAATATGAAAAATATAATTAAAAGATTTAATCAAAACATAATACTTTATATAATACCTGTACTAATGACTATATATTTATTTAGTACATCTGCGTTAGTATATGGGATATTAAAATTAAGTAGCATTGAGAACTTCTTAAGATACTTTTTCTGTAGTCTTATTATAATTCTCTTTATATACTTATTTTTAGTATCTTTTCAAATAATAAAAAAAGGAAAGAATTCAATAATAATACTATATTCGATAATGTTAGTAATAATATTTACAATACAATTATTTGTAACAAGTACAATAAATACAATATACAGAACAATTGATAAAATGAATAAACTATCTACTACATATACTTCATCTCTTATATCGATGAAAGATAGAAATATAACGGATATAGATAGCATAAAAGATTATAAAATAGGAATAATAAATGACACTAGTAATGTTGATGGATATGAAATACCTAAAGAAATAATAGATGAATATGATTTAGATAAAACTAATGAGATTGAAGAATATGATACTTATGTTGATCTAATATCAAAATTATATGATGGAGACCTTGATTTAATATTTATACCAACTAACTACTCTATAATTGTAAGTTCACTATTCGATGAAAATGATGAGTACGATAATATTCAAGATGAAACAACAATTGTTATTACAAAAACAAAAGATGTAAAAAAGGAGATTACAAGTAATTTAGAAGCTGGTCAACCATTCACACTACTCTTAATAGGAATTGATTCAGAAAAAGAAACACTTAGTAATTCGGCATATAATAGCGATGTATTAATGGTTATTACATTTAATCCTACAACTTATAATGCAACAATATTAAGTATACCTAGAGACACATATACTCCTATTACATGTATGAATAATAAAAAGGGTAAGATAACTAGTTCTGGATGGTATGGCGATAAGTGTGTAATTAGTAGTGTTGAAAAACTTACAGACATTAAAATAGATCAATATGTAAAAATTAATTTTAAAGGCTTAGTAAAAATAGTTGATGCTCTTGGTGGCGTATATGTAGATGTACCTTATAGTTTTTGTGAACAAAATAGCAATAGAGAATGGGGACAAAATACAATATACGTTAAAAAAGGATATCAATTATTAAATGGCGAAGAAGCATTAGCGTTATCAAGAAATAGAAAGAATAATTGGGATTATTGCTCTAGCGAATATACAAAAGGAACAAGAAATGACATAGTAAGAGGAAAAAATCAACAAGCAGTAATCATGGCTATGTTAGATAAATTAAAAGATATTAATAGTTTAAGTGATATATATACTCTGTTAGATTTAATAGAAAATAATATTGATACATCATTAAGCATAGATCAAATACTTTCATTCTATGACCTAGCAAAAAATATATTAATAAACAATAGTATAAAAGATACAGTAGCATTTGAACAATTAAGCCTGTCTGGGTATTCAATAGATTTACATAACAGCAAAACAGGAGGTTATTCAAATATATATATATATTATAATGGAAGTTTAAATGATATAAAGAATGCAATGAAAGTAAATCTTGAAGTAGAACAACCTGAAATAGTTAAAACATTTAATTTCTCAATTAATGAAACATATACAAAGACACAAATAGGTGTTGGAACATACAATGAATCGCATATAAAGGTATTTGAAAGACTTGTTGGTAAAACAGAAACATATGCGAGAAATTATGCTAAAGCAAACAATATAAAAATTATTGTTAATTACGAAGATATAGATGAAATAGCAAAAGATAAAACAATAATATATCAAAGCATTCCATATGCATACAATTTAAAAGATATAAATACATCATTAACTATTACAGTTGGTAAATATACTAATTAAAAAAGAATAAACATTGTTTATTCTTTTTCTATAACATATAACTTATTTTCTTCTCTTACTACAATAAATACACCCGATGTTTCATATCCTAAATCCTCTTTATAAGACCACTCTGCATTTAATTTATATGCATCAACTGTCTTATTATCATAACTGTATTCTATTTCATTAACTTCAGTTATTTCAATATCTTTTACGATTGGCAAGTCTTGATCTCTTTTACCAAAAAAATCACTCTTAATATATTTATATATAGTATCAGTAGCATTTAATATAAAATTATCATTTATTGAAGGATATATAAATTGTATACCACCTACATCATTCTTATTAGATTTATTATTTAAAGTATAAAAATCAATTACAAATAATTGTACTAATAATCTTGAATATAAATCATAATCAACAACTTCATCATCTAGAGCATTACTTAAATCAGTAAATTTTTGTTTAAACAAAGTTGTAGCATTAGACTTACATGTATATTCATACTCTACTATTTCATCTACTAATACTATTT
>CAZPCX010000046.1:0-1100 GCA_964585265.1 uncultured Muribaculaceae bacterium
ATTAAGAAATTGGAAAGAATATAGACAATATTTATATGATATGATTGAAGAAATGATTTTTCAAAAATCATTTAAGTAATATAAATAATCCGTGTATGTTTGTCCAAACAACATATTTAGTTTCATTAATTAAAGAGGCAAACATGTGTGTTTTTGCCTCTTTTTTGTTACACAACATAGGAAACTATGTTTAAGATATATAATTTAAATATGGAAGGAGGAGTTTGTATTAAAAAAATAGCAATTAAAAACGACATTGTTAAAAATTTAAAAACAAAGCTTTCTAATCAAAAAATTAAAATTTCTTTTGGAAATAAAACTAGACGAGAATGAATTGTTAAATGAATTAAATCAAAATAATTTTATTATTTTATGTGTTCAATCATCAATTTTTAATAATAAAGATATGAGCGGAGGACATTTCGTAATACTAAATGGTATTTATAAGAATAAAATTATGCTAATTAATCCTATAAGGAAAAAATACGAATATATGTTAAAAAAGCCTCGTGACATAATTAAATACTGTGAAAATTACGGTTCTTGGAGAATATTGATAAAGGAGAAATATAGTGATTAAAATAATAGCATTTGATTTGGTGGGAGTTTTAGTAACGGAAAAAGATATTAAATTGACAAAGGAAGAATGCAAATTAGAGAGAATGTTTGGTAGTAATGTTAATGACTCTGATTATTTAATGGAAGCAAGGAAAATCATTAAAAAAGATTCAATTGTAATGAGAAGAACAGAGGATTTAATTAATAAAATATATGAGATTAAAGATGATAACTTGTTTAAAAAAATTAAAGAAAAAAACAACTATTTGAAGATAATTATAGCAACGAATCATGTATCTTTTGTAAGAAATTTTATTGGCGAATCTTTTGGAGTCGATTATTTGTATGATGTTTTAATTTCTGCTGAAATTCATAAAGTAAAGCCAAACATTAATTTTTATAATCATATATTAAATAAATATAGTTTAAAATCTAGTGAATTATTATTTTTAGATGATAATATTGATAATATAAAAATTGCGAATCAAATTGGAATAAAAACAATTAAGGTAGATAAAGATACGGATTTATATAAGACAATT
>CAZPCX010000046.1:1200-4280 GCA_964585265.1 uncultured Muribaculaceae bacterium
CTAGATAGCAAAAAAATAGTTCCATTCTTCAAAGTCTCATATTTTAATAAGAACTACCCATACAAAGGAATTAATCGTTCTTCAGAGATATATTATTACTTTCTAAGAACTGATAAACAACCGGATTTGAGTAAAGTTAATTATACTGAAAACGAAAAAAAAGGAAAGTTTGAAATAAAACAAATTAGTATGGATAGCATTGAAAAAGTATTAACTGATAACATTCCAAATAATTCAAAAAACAAAGTAATTACTCCAGACATGATAGATGCAATAAAAGAATTTATAAAAATTACTAGTAGTAATTAAAATCAGATAATACATAAGAAAAAACTTATATTTTCGACGATAATATGTTGTGATATACTTATTTATAAGGTGGTAAATTATGAGAGAAGTAGAGCTTACTATACAAGTATTAGAAGATTATGATGAGGTAATAAGGAAAATAGAAAATCAATCATATAAATTAGTGGAAAAGTATTATATGAAAGATAATTATATGATTCATAAAAGTATAAATTTAAATATTGATAATTATGATATTCTTAAAAAGTGTATATTAATAAGAAATATAGTAGATGATAATCCTAAAAATTATTTAATATATAAAGATAAATCATATGATGTAAATGGTAAGATAGTTTCTCAAAATAAAATAAAAGCAAAGATTGAATCCGTTGAAGATGTTAAAAAAACATTGGAATCAGTCGATCATATTACTTTGTTTGAAATTGAGAATTATTCTACAGTATATAAAAAAGATGATACAGAAATCGTAATACAAAAGATAACTGATCCATCGGGAATATATATTGAAATAGAAGCAACTGAAGAAGAGTTACTTAATAATAATGATGAAGAAGTAAAAGATATATTAAAAATAAAACTAAATACGTTAGAATTAAAAACAACAGGTGATTATGAAGTTAAGAAAGCTTTAATTGCATTAGAAAAAGTAAAAGAAAAATTGAATTTGTAGTATTGACATATTATTCCGAGAGTGGTACTATATATTTGAGGTGTTAATATGATTATTAAAGAAGCTAGCAATAAATGGAATATTAGTGAAAGAAGAATAAGAAAACTTATTCAAGATGGAAGAATAGATGGTACTGAAAAAATTGGAATTACATGGGTAATTCCAGATGATACTAATAAACCAATAGATATGAGATATAAAGATGATGATAAAGAATTTATTATTGATTTAAGCGAAGATTATTTTAAAGAAGTTGATAGTAAATTATTAAAATTAAATAATAGAAGACCTTTACCAAGAGAAACTTTAGAATCTTTAGAAAAAAGTAATATTCTTGATTGGACATATAATAGTAATGCAATTGAAGGTAATACATTAACGCTAAGAGAAACAAAAGTTGTATTAGAAGGAATAACAATTGGTGGTAAATCAATTAAAGAACATTTAGAGGTTACAAATCATAAGGCAGCAATTTTATTCTTAGAGGATATTATAGACGAAAAAAGTGATTTATCAGAGTTAAATATTAAGAATATTCATTCTTTGATTTTTAAAGAAATTGATAGTGATAACGCTGGTAAATATAGAACAAAAAATGTAGTAATATCTGGTGCAAGTCAAAAACCAACTGATTATATTAATGTTCCAGAAAAGATGGAAAAATTAATATATGAATATAAAGGTTGGAATAAATATCATCCTTTAATTAGATCGGCATTATTACATGGAGAATTTGTATTTATACATCCATTTATTGATGGTAATGGTAGAACTGCTAGATTACTTATGAATTTTGAAGCAATGAAAAGTGGATATTTACCAATAATAATTAAAGCAGATGTTAGATCAAAATATTATGATGCATTAGATAAAGCAATGACAACAATGGATTATACTGATTTTATTAAAATAATTGTTGAAGAAGAAAATAAAATATTAGATAAATATTTAGAACTTATAAACTAATAAAAATATATTTATGCATAGAGAAATCTATGCTTTTTTATTGCTTATTATATGCTTTTTTGGTACACTTAAAATAATAGAGGTGTATGTATGAAAAAGGGATTTACTTTAATTGAGGTTCTTGCAGTAGTAGTTGTATTATCTGCAGTTTTTGCAATAGTAGTTCCAAAGATAAATCAATCTATTAATGCTAGAAATGATGCTGAATATACTGAATTAGTAGCGTCTATTGAGAATGCTGCTAAGTTATATGTAAGTGATAATTATTTAATTGGTACTGATCCTACTCCTAGATATTTAACAATGGAAGATCTTGTTGAAAATAATTATTTACCATATCCAATTAAAGATCCTAGAGATAATGAAAATTTTAATTTATTAGCTATTATTTTAGTAACAGAAGATGAAGATGGTGTTCTAGAATATAAATTTTCTATAGATAATATATTCCCAGTAGTTAATTCTATAACTAAGACTTCTAGTACATCATATGAACCATATTTAAAGATTGGTGATACATTAACTGTTAATATAGTTTTTAATAAGACAATTGCTAATACTCCAACTGTAACAATAGGTGGTTATAGTGCTACTGTAAGTGGAAGTGGTACTACTAGAACTGCTAGTTTAGTTGTACCTGCAGGATATGCAATTAATGGATATTTTACAGTAGTAGTATCTAATTATGAAGATGTAAATGGTGTTATTGGAGAACCAACAACATATTCTACAAATGTTACTCCATACTTAGCTATGTTTAATACTGCTACACCAGTAGCATCATCATTCACTATTGGATCAGGAAATCCAACATATAGTAAAACAACAGGTGTAACTTTATATATGTCTGCTACTAATGCATTACAAATGTGTATAAGTACTTCTACAACATGTACAGCATGGGAAACATACGCTACTACTAAAACATATACATTAGCAACTGGTGATGGTACAAAGACTTTATATGTTAAGTTTAGAAATAGTGCATTAGAAGAAGTATCTGCTAATGATAGTATTATATTAGATGCAACTGCACCAACATGTACAACAAGTGGTGGTAGTTCAACATGGTTCAATACAGATAGAACAATAACAGGAACATGTGCTGATGCATTAAGTGGATGTGTAACAG
>CAZPCX010000047.1:0-369 GCA_964585265.1 uncultured Muribaculaceae bacterium
ATCGTCATAAGGGATATGACGAGAATTGGATTAGTAAAAGGATGAGAGCTATACAAGATAGAAAACAATTAACAGATGTATGGCAAGAGAATGGTATTAATAAAAACAGTGAATATGCAATTTTAACAAATGAAATATATAAATCATGGTCAGGCATGACATCAAAAGAGTATAAAGATTATAAGGGACTTAGAAAAGAAAATTTAAGAGATAATATGGATAATATTGAATTGATTCTTACAGATTTATCTGAAGAATCAACTAAAAGATTAGCAGCTAAGAAAAAGCCTTTAGGTTTAGATGAAAATATTGATGTAGCTCATATAGGTGGTAGTGTTGCAAAAGCAGCAAAAGATATATTAGAAGAGA
>CAZPCX010000047.1:379-4183 GCA_964585265.1 uncultured Muribaculaceae bacterium
AAAATATTGGAATGATCTAAAAAAGCAATTAGAAGAATGAAACAAAGTGTCCGCAATAATCGGACAGTTGAAATTAATAGCATCAGAAGGCAAATATTGTTTAACTGGTATCTGTGATATTGAAGAAAAGAAATTACCTACTAAAAGTTAGTGTGTAATTTCTTTTTTACATTGGTGTTAATAATTGTATTATTTTATAAAAAATGTTATTATTTTATAGTAGGTGAACATATGAAAAAAGGATTTACTTTAATGGAATTATTGGCGGTAGTAGTTATATTATCTTTATTATTGATAATGACTGTACCAACTCTTTTAGACGCTATTAATTCTAAAAGAGGAGAAACTTTTTTAATGAATGCTAAATTAGTAGTACAAACTATGAATATATATAGTGATGATTTTTCTGATTTTGATGCTACTACAGTTACTGTAGAAAATATGAATACTAAAATTGGTATATCAGGAGAGAGCTATTTATCTCTAGTTCCAGAATATATAAATAATAATGTATTTCTTACTATAACAGGTAAAGATGATTGGAAGAATTTTAAAGCATGTGGTTTTGTATATAATATGGAAATAATATCATTAACTGATAATACTACATGTAATACATTAAAGACTGAAAGTAGTTTGGTAGTTAAACCAAATGCTCCAGAATTAGCAACAGGAATGGTTCCTGTTAAGTATCATAATAATGAATGGATAACAACTACTGAGAATGATTTAGAGTGGTATAATTATGATCAAAAGTTATGGGCTAATGCTATGACTGAAGATGGTTCTATGTGGGTATGGATACCTAGATATGCTTATCAAATAAGTAGTGGATATCATACAAGTTCTACTGGTACTATTAATGTTAAGTTCTTAAAAGATAATACAAATGATGTAGTAGATGGTACTATTGTTTCATTAACACCAACTTATAGTGGAAGTGTACAAACTAATTATGTATTACATCCAGCATTTGTATTTGGTACTAGACAATTAAAAGGTATATGGGTAGCTAAGTTTGAAGCAAGTGCAGGAGCAGGTTCATGTTATGAATCTCAATCTGTAGCTTTATGTGATGTTGCTACTTTCTCACCAGTTAGTAAACCAAATATGTATTCATGGAGAAACATATCTCCAAAGACTGCTTATGTAGTTGCTAGAAAGATGGAAGATAATGGAAATATATATGGATTTTATTCTGGTAATATAGATTCTCATGTTATGAAAAATACAGAGTGGGGTGCAGTTGCATATTTATCTAAGTCTATATATGGATTAAATACTGTTGAAGTATATATTAATCCTGCTAATAATTATATGACTGGTTGTGCTGGCACTAGTGCATCTTCTACATCAACATCTGGTTGTACTAATGCATATAATACCGTTAATGGAGTTAAAGCAAGTACTACTGGTAATATATATGGTATATATGATATGAGTGGTGGAGCTTATGAAAGAACTATGGCAAATTATAATTATTATGTTGGAGTAGAACCAAATCCACTAGATCCTGCTGATTTAGATAGTAAATATATAAATGTGTATGTAGGAAGTAATTATGGATATAACAGTACTATATTTGGAGATGCAGTATATGAAACTAGTTTAGGAGCTACAAATAATTGTACTGCTTGGAGTGGAACTGGTGTTGGTAGTTGGTATTCTGATCAAAGTAGTATGCCTTATTCTTGTACTTCAAGTGCTTCTTATTTTATAAGAGGTGGAATATATAGTGAGTGGACAAAATCAGGTATATTTGCATTTAGATATTCAGATGGATCTGCAAATCAATATGTTACTTTTAGACCAGTTGTAATATTAACTACAAATTGATAACGAAAGTTATCTTTTTTATTTTTATGATATAATTGTATGGTAAGAAGGTGCTAATATGAAGTATAAAACAATGGATGGAAATGAAGCATGTGCAAGTGTTGCATATATGTTTACTGAACTTTCTGGTATATATCCAATAACTCCATCATCTAGTATGGCTGAGTTAACAGATGAATACAGTAATAGTGGTAAATTAAATATATTTAATATGCCTGTTAAGGTTATGGAAATGCAAAGTGAAGCGGGAGCAGCAGGATTAATACATGGTGCTCTACAAAATGGAGTGTTATCAACTACTTTTACAGCTTCTCAAGGACTATTGTTAATGATTCCTAATATGTATAAGATGGCAGGAGAACAATTACCTGCAGTTATACATGTAGCTGCTAGAAGTTTATCAACTCATGCTTTAAGTATATATGGTGATCATCAAGATATATATGCTACTCGTATGACTGGATTTGCTATGTTATCTTCTAGTAGTGTTCAAAGTGTAATGGATTTAACTGCAATTGCTCATTTAAGTGCTATTAAGAGTAGTATTCCTTTTCTTCATTTCTTTGATGGTTTTAGAACTAGTCATGAAATTCAAAAGATTGAAGTATTAGAAGATATTAATGATTTAATTGATTACAATGCAATTTCTAAGTTTAAGAACAGAGCATTATCTATAAATAAAAAGGTAATGGGTACTGCACAAGATGAAACTGTGTATTTTCAAAATACAGAAGCTAGAAATAGTGATTATAATAATCTTCCAGATGTTGTTAATAGTTATATGGAAAGTATAAGTAATAAGACAGGTAGAGAATATAAACCATTTGTATATTATGGAGATGTAAATGCTACTAAGATTATTATAGCTATGGGATCTGTATGTGAAACTATTAAAGAGACTATTGATTATATGAATGCATCTGGTGAACATGTAGGAATGATTGAAGTATTCTTATATAGACCTTTTAGTAGTAAGTATTTCTTTAATGTATTACCTAAATCTGTTCAAAAGATTGCAGTATTAGATAGAACTAAGGAACAAGGTAGTGGAGAACCATTGTATTTAGATGTAGTTAATTTATTTAATTCTATGTCTTCTAAACCATTAATTATTGGTGGTAGATATGGATTATCTAGTAAAGATACAGATAATATTCAAATTAAGAGTGTATATGATTTCTTAGATAATAATCCTTTTAATAATTTTACAGTTGGTATATGTGATGATGTTACTAATTTAAGTATTCCTTTAAGTGATTTTAAAATTGAAAAGGATAGTAAAGAATATTTAATATATGGATTCGGATCAGATGGTATGGTTAGTGCATCTAAAGACTTACTAAAGGTTATTGGTGATAATACTGATAATATGGTACAAGGATATTCTCAATATGATTCTAAGAAGAGTGGATCTTTAACTAGATGTCATTTAAGAATATCTAAGAATAAGATTAGAAGTACTTATTTTGTTAATAATCCTAGTATTGTAGTATGTACTAAAGAAAGTTATTTACATAGATATGATATGGTTTCTAATATTAAGGATAATGGTATATTCTTATATGTTACATCCATGAATAATGATGAATTAAATAATAGTATGCCTTATGATATGAAAAAGATATTAATATCTAAGAATATAAGTGTATATACTATTGATGCTTATAAATTAGCAGAGTTAAATGGTATTAAGAATAAGATTAGTACTATTGTTGAAGTATGTTTATTGAAGTTAATGAATATAGATTTTGATTTAATATTTAATAAGATTAAAGATAGTATTAAGATTAGATTTTTGAAAAAAGGAGAAGCTGTAGTAGCGTCTAATATTAAATCTATAGATGATGCTATTAGTAACTTAAATAAAGTTGAATTAGTACAATCTGATTTTATAGAAGAAAGTATTAAATCTAAGACTGATAATAAGTTATTTAATATGTATAATAATTTAAAAGGCAATGAATTAAA
>CAZPCX010000048.1:0-4147 GCA_964585265.1 uncultured Muribaculaceae bacterium
TTAAATTTTTTATTAGTGCAGTTATAAAAGCAAAAAAGATTATTAAAGAATATAAACCAGATGTAGTAATTGGAGTAGGTGGATATGTTACGGCTCCTGTATTATATGCTGCAAAGAGATTAAAAGTTAAGACTATAATACATGAACAAAATAGTTGTTTAGGTTTATCTAATAAGTTTTTAATTAATTTTGTAAATAAAGTATTTACTTCTTTTGAGTCTACTAAAGATAGTATTAAAAGAAATAAAAACAAAATAATATTTACTGGTAATCCTACTAGTGAGGTGTATTTAAGTAAAAAACCAGCTAATAAGAAAGATTACAATTTAAGTAATGATAAGAAATTAGTATTAATTGTTATGGGTTCTCAAGGATCAGAAGTTATTAATAATAAAATGAAAAAAATATTGCCAGAATTTAAAAATAATAAATATGAAATATTATATGTAACTGGTAAAGATTATTATTATGAATTTAATAATATAAAAGTACCTAGTAACGTTAAGATAGTTCCATATATTGATAACATGGGGGGTTTATTAAAAGTAACTGATTTAATAGTAACAAGAGCTGGAGCATCTACAATATGTGAAACAACTACTTTAGGGGTTCCATCTATATTTATACCAAGTCCTTATGTAACAGATAATCATCAATATCATAATGCTATGAATTTGGTTAATACTGGTGCAGCATTGATTATAGAAGAAGATAAACTTAATAAGAAGACTCTTATTAATAAGATAGATAAAATATTAAACAATGAAAAAGAATACAATAAAATAAAAGAGAATATAGAGAAGATAGCAGTTAAAAATAGTGCAACTAGAATATATGAAGAAATCAAAAAGATATTATAAGGAGTATTATGAATGCAAAAGAACTTAAAAGTTTAAAAGTTGGAAAAGTATTAGAAAAAGTAAACATGAAAAATAATACTACTTATAGAGTAGGTGGTATTGCTAAGTATATGGTATTACCTAATGATAAGGAATGTTTAATAAAATTATTAAGATACTTAAAAGAGAATAATATTAAGCATATGATTGTTGGTAATTGTTCTAATTTAGTATTCTCTGACGATAATTATGATGGCGTATTAATAAGATTAGATAAATTTGATAAGTTCAGTGTTAAAGATACTATTGTAAAAGCAGAAGCAGGTTGTGGTCTTATTTCAATAGCATATAAAACTGCTGATTTAGGTTTAACTGGTTTAGAATTTGCAACAGGTATACCAGGAACAATAGGTGGAGCTATTTATATGAACGCAGGAGCATATAAATCAGATATGGGGTACATAGTTAGTGAAGTAGAGGTATTAACTCCAGAATTAGAAATAAAGACTATTTACAATAAAGATTTAGATTTTCATTATAGAAGTTCTTTTTTACAAAAGAATAAAGGATATATATGTTTAGAAGCAACAATGGTATTAATAAAAGGTGATAAGAAGATTATAAAAGAATTAATAAAAGAGAGAAGAAAAAAGAGATTAATGACTCAACCTCTTAATTTTCCTAGTGCAGGAAGTGTATTTAGAAATCCACCAGATGATTTTGCAGGAAGATTAATAGAAGACTGTAATTTAAAAGGTTATAAAATTGGTGGAGCAGTTGTTAGTGAGAAACATGCAAACTTCATTGTTAATTCTGGTAATGCAACCGGAAAAGATATACACGATTTAATATTATATGTTAAAAATGAAGTGTTAAAAAAACACAAAATAGAACTAATGGTAGAACAAGAATTTGTTAATTGGGAGTAATATATGGAAAAAAACATGGTAAAGAAAAGAAAACTTAATCTTAAAAGAGTATTAGTTTTAATATTTAGTTTGTTTATCGTGTTTTTTTTATTGTATTTATTTTTAACAAGGAAAATAGAAAATATATATATTTACAATAATTCAATTCTAAGTGATCAAGAGATAATAGATACATCTAAATTAAGAAACTATCCATCATACATATTAAGAACTAAATCATCAATTGTATCAGAATTATTAAAGAATAAGTTCATTAAAAATGTAGAAGTAGATAAGAAGAGATTTAAAGAAATACATATATATATTGAAGAATATAAACCAATATTCTATGACGAGATAAATAATAAAACTATACTAGAAAATGGTATAGAAGTTGATTTAAATATTGAATTACCAATATTAATAAATGATATAGAAGACCAATATTATATAAAATTAGTAGAAAAGATGGCACTAGTTAATAATGATGTATTAATTAAAATATCAGAGATAAAATATGAACCAAATAATATAGATAAAGAAAGAATATTATTAACTATGAATGATAGAAATTATGTATATTTAACATTATATACATTTGAAAAAATAAATAATTATAACAATATACTTCCTACATTAGAAGGTAAAAGGGGAATATTATATTTAGATTCTGGTAATTATTTTGAAATATTAAATTAAGTTTTACAACAACAAGTAATTTATAGTATAATGTTATTAGAAATAGGGGCGGTATAAATGAAAAGAATATATACAAGTATTGATATCGGTTCTGATTCTGTTAAGATATTAGTAGCAGAGGTTTTTAAGGCTAAATTAACTGTAATTGCAGAAGCATCAGTTCAATCAAAAGGAATTAAAAAAGGTATGATTACTGATGTTAACGATATATTAACTACTCTTAGAGAAGCGATAAATATAATTGAAGGTAAAACTGGAACAAAGATTAATAAAGCAATAGTAAATATACCACCTTATTTCTCAGAATATATGCTTGTAGAAGGTACTACAACAATAAAGAGTGAAGATAAAAAAATAGATGGTGATGATATAATAAATGCACTACAAGAAAGTGTTAATAAGAAAGTATCTAAAGATAAAGAAATAATAACTATAATGCCAATTGAATTTGCTGTAGATTCAACAAGAAATATAAAAGATCCTAAGAATCTAGTTGGAAATATACTTTCTGTTAAAGCTATGGCAGTATTAACACCATCCAAGAATATATATACAGTAATTAATGTATTACAAACATTAGGTATAGAAATTGAAGATATAAATCTAGGTAATATTGCAGATTATTATGAATTTAAAAATAAAGAATTAGATAAGAGTGTATGTGCAATAATAAATATTGGTAGTGAAACTACTAATATATCAGTATTTAATAAAGGAATAATAATAAATTCAGAGATATTACCAATTGGTGGTAAAAATATAGATAATGATATATCATATGTGTTTAAAATATCAAAAGAAGAATCAAGGAGATTAAAAGAAACATTTGCAGTAGCACATAAAAGGTTTTCACAAGTAAGTGAAGTGTTTGAAGTATTGAATAATAACAAGGAAATAGTTAAGATAACTCAATATGACATATCACAAATTGTTATGTCTAGGGTTACTGAAATGCTAGAAATGATAAAAAAACAAACTTACCTATTAACAAATAAGGAAATTCAGTATATAATTATTACAGGAGGAACTAGTGAGTTGTCCGGTATTTCTTATTTGGTTAAAGAAGAATTTGATGAAATAGCAAAATTAGGAAAAATAGATACAATGGGAATAAGAAATAATAAGTACTCAACAGTTTCAGGATTAATTAAATACTTTGATAATAAGATGACATTAAGAGGAAGAAATTATTCAATGTTGTCAAACGATGAAGAAGTAAGTTTAACGTCACAAAAAAAGAAATCAAGTATTGCAAATGATTCTATATTGACAAAGTTTTTTGGATACTTTTTTGATAATTAAGGAGGATATATGTTTGGCTTAGAAATGGATCAATTAGCAAAAATTAAAGTAATAGGAGTAGGTGGAGCTGGAAATAACGCTGTCAATAGAATGATAGAATCTGGCGTTAAGGGTGTAGAGTTTATAGTTGCAAATACTGATATGCAAGTATTAAATGGCTCAAAAGCATCTATTAAATTACAATTAGGAGATAAATTAACAGATGGACTAGGAGCAGGAGCTAACCCAGAAGTAGGTAGAGAAGCTGCATTAGAATCAAAAGAGCAAATAAAAAGTTGGGAGAAACATTCAATCTACTAGCCAACAATTTCGATTCTGGTTTTAGAGTTTTAAAGTTGGATTCATCAAATATGAACGATGTTTATTATGCTGCCGGTGATTATACACAAGATATGATTT
>CAZPCX010000049.1:0-4009 GCA_964585265.1 uncultured Muribaculaceae bacterium
ATGAAAAATTTAGATATACCATTTATATATAGAACTCATGAAAAACCAAAAGAAGAAAAAGTAAGAGATTTTATAAATATATTAAATGCTTTGGGTTTTAAAATAAAAGCAGATATAAAAAGAATTAATTCTAAGGGGTTCCAAGATATACTTGATCAAATAAAAGAACAAATCAGTAACAAGTGTAAAGATGAAGAATTAACGAAAAAGATTTACCAAGTAATATCTGAATCAGGATTAAAATCAATGCCGAAAGCAATTTATAGTATTGATGTAAATGTAGGACACTTTGGACTTGCTAGTATTTGTTATGCGCAAGTAACGAGTCCAATCAGAAGATTTCCGGACTTGGTAAATCAGAATATTACAAAAAAAGTTTTAAAAGGTAAAATAACTAGTATAGAAGAATTAAATGAATTAAGAGAGAAATTAGTATATTTAGCAGAGCATTCATCGCTAAAAGAAAGAAATGCTATACAATGTGAGAGAGATGTAAATGATATGAAGACTGCGGAATATATTAAGGACCATATTGGAGAATATTATAGTGGAATTGTTTCGGGTGTGGAAAGAAATCGTATTTATATAAGACTTGACAATTTAGTCGAAGGAAGCATTCACATAAATGATTTAGAGGGAGATCAGTATGTATATAATGAGAAAATGCATGCAATTATTGGTAAAACAACAAAAAAGAAATATACTATTGGTAGTCAAGTTGATATAGAAGTTATAGCAGCATCTAAAGAAGAAAGAACTATTGATTTTGCTTTAGTAAAAACAATGGGTAGAAAAAAGGCATGATTAGAAAGCATCTAAGAGTTGGCAGACTTATATTTGCTATATTATTACTAATTGCATTTTCAATTGGAGTATTTTATGTAGTTAAAACGTATGTTATTAAAGAAAAAGATGCTCCAGTTGAATTAGACAAGAATAAAGTAGTAATAAAAAATACTTCAATCCTAGCTGCAGGTGGAGTTATAGTGGATAATAAAATATATGGTAATGCATTAACTGATAATAAAAATAATTATGATTTTAGTTTTATGTTCAAAGATTTAAATGTTGATAAAAAAGAAATAATGATTTATAGTCAAAAAAGTATTATTGGTGGTAAAGAATTAAAAATAAGCGGGAATCCATATTATAATTCTCCTATTGAAATAGGAGATACAATGGTTTCTTTAGGTTTTAATACTATATCGTTAGCAAATTACAATGCATATGATAAAGGAGAGATAGGTATTATTAATTCTAATGCTTATTGGGATTCTAAAGAAGTCATATATTCTGGAACTAATACTAATGAAAAAAACATAGTAATAAATAAAAATGATGATTTAAAATATGTATTTATATCATATACAATGGAAAATATAAAATTACCATCAGATAAAGATCATTTGATAAATATATATGATGAAGAAGTAGTAAAGAATGATATTGATCAAATAAAAGATAAAGTTGATTTAATAGTTGTTTCTATTGATTGGGGTTCTAATACAGGTGAAACAATAACTGAAACTCAAATAAGTGTCGTAAACTACCTAGAATCTATCGGAGTGGACATAATAGTGGGAAACGGTGATTATATACAACCAATAGAAATCATCAATGATACGCTTGTTATATACTCTTTAGGGAACCTATTATCATATCAAACTAATAAAGATAAAAGCACTAGTGCTATAATATCATTTGATGTCGAGATATCAATTAGTGAAAATAAGAAAGAAGTAAGATATAATAATATATATTCGGATTTAATTCTTGTTACTAAAGATGAAGTTCAAAATTATAAAGTAGTGTCATATTCACAATTAGATTCTGAAACACATTCTCAATTATACGAAAAATATAGTTTGGTTTTAAAAGATAAATATCAAAAGATTACTATAGTAGGATTAGGTGATTAATATGGAAATTCTTAATAGAAAAGCTAATTACCTTTATTTTATTGAAGATACCTATGAAGCAGGGATTGTTTTAAAAGGCACTGAAATAAAATCAATAAGAAAAGGTGAAGCAAATTTAAAGGATAGTTATGTTGTTATTAAAAATAAGGAAGCGTATGTTTTAAATTTGTTTATATCAAAATATGAAGAAGGAAATATATTTAATCACGATGAAACTAGAACTAGGAAATTATTGTTAAATAAGCTTGAAATATTAAAATTAAAAGCTAAGACAGATATAGAAGGTTACACAATAGTACCATTAAAAATGTATATTAAAAAAGACAATGCGAAACTACTAATTGGAGTGGGAAAAGGTAAAAAAATATACGATAAAAGAGAGTCAATTAAGCAAAAAGATATAGAAAAAAACGAGAGAAAAGCAACTAATTACTTTTAGTTGCTTTTATGCTATAATACACCTACGGGGTCGTCACGGTTTCGACGGGAATAATATGGCTTAAATTGCAGTCGTAAGGTATGCGTCAAATCCAAAACAAAAAATAACTGGAAACAGAAATCAACTAGCTTTCGCTTAAGGAAGCTGCTTCTACTTTCTATTTTCTCATGATGGAATTTAGAGGCTCAATAAAATGAGATATATTATTTTAAAACTTGTAAAAAATAATGAATAAAGACAAGCTAGTTAGTTAATATTTTGTTTATTTAGTATTACTAATTAAAAAAATAAATAAAATAAGCTGTAGACGTTTAAGTTTGATTATTTTCGGACATGGGTTCAATTCCCATCGACTCCACCAATTTAGTAAATAGTTGTTTATGAGGTAATACAATGAAGATTAATAAAGATTACATTGAAGAATATGAAAATATTGTTAAAACAACACAATTACAAAGAGGATATCAAGAATTCCTTAAATTCTTTAATTATTTAAGAATATTTTTAAAGAAAAAATTTGTAAATTATAAATTTACTAGTAGTATTGTTGAAAATAAAATGGATTATTCATATTTTCAAATGACATCTAGAGAATACAAATTAAAAGGTTTAAAGTTTGTTATTGCATTTATACACAAAGATTCTAAATATCAAATCTGGTTATCCGGGTATAATAGAAGTGTTCAAAATAAATATTTTGAAAAACTGAAATTTAAAGATTTAAAATATAATCTAACAAATAATCCAAATAAAACAGATTATATATTAAAACATGATTTAGTTGTTGATTATAATAATTTGGAAAAGTTATTAATAGTAATTGAAGAGCAAGTTGCTAATTTTATTAATGAAACAAATAAATTTATATAGGAGAAAATATATGTCGTTATATTCAAAGAAGTTAGAAGAAGAGTTTAATGAAGAAATATTAAGAAAAGGTACTTATGCTAATAAGGAAGAGATAGCAGAGACATTGAAAGAATTGAAAAATCTTTTATATTTAAATAATGATAAGAGTATTAAGGAGATTGTTTATTTATTAACTGACGATTTAAACGATAAAGTAAAAGAGATTGTTAATTCAGGCTATCCAATACCGGGATATAATGTTGAAATTAATTCTGGAATTATTAAAGCGTCTGTATATGGCGGTGTAATGGATGAAACAAATAGGCCGATGACTAAAGACGCCATATTTGATATTGCATCTATATCAAAGTTATTTACACAAATTATTTCTTATAATTTAATAAATGAAGGATATTATGATTTTGATAGTATAGTATCTGATTTGCATCCTAAATTTAAGAATGCAAGTAACTTAGATATAAAAACAGTAATGGGATTTACTTTTTCATATACTATTGATGGAAAGATAGAAAATTCTAATTCAATAGAAGAATCAAAGAATATTTTATATTCATTAGGAGTAAATGAAAAAGATAATTACAAATATATTGATTTTGGAATGATGTGTTTAAAAGAAGTAATGGAAAAAGTTACTAATAAGAGTTATGATCAATTGCTAAAAGAATATATAACTAATAAGTTAGGATTAAAAAATACATATATTGAAGTTCCAGAGAATAAAATTGAATTAATTACAGGTACACCTAACGCAAATTTAGGAAAAAACAATGACATGAAGGCA
>CAZPCX010000050.1:0-3830 GCA_964585265.1 uncultured Muribaculaceae bacterium
AAATAATTAAAAAAGGAGAAATATTATGATTAAAAAGATAACTCGTAATGAAGCTCGTATAGCAAGACATAAACGTAGTAGAAATAAAATTTCAGGGACTTCAGATGTACCTAGATTGTGTGTTTTTAAGTCTAATAAAAATATAAGTGTACAATTAATAGATGATTCAAAGATGAATACTATTATAAGTGCATCTTCTATTGATAAAGATTTAAAGATTGAAAATGGTGGTAATATTGAAGCTGCTAAGTTAGTGGGAGAAGCTATTGCTAAGAAAGCTTTAAAATTAAAAATTAAGACTGTAGTTTTCGATAGAGGTGGATACTTATATCATGGATGTGTAAAAGCATTAGCAGAATCTGCACGTGAAAACGGATTAGAATTTTAAGGAGGGCATTATGGAAGATAGAAAATTTAGAGATTCACAAAAGCCAGAATTAGAAGAATTAGTAATATCGGTTAATCGTGTTACTAAGGTTACTAAAGGTGGACGCCATTTTAGATTTGCAGCAGTTGTAGTAGTAGGAAATAGAAAAGGTAAGGTTGGTTTTGGTACTGGTAAAGCTAATGAAGTACAAGATGCAGTTAAGAAAGCTATACAATCTGCTAATAAGAATGTAGTTACTATACCTTTAGTTGAGGATAGAACTATTCCTCATGAAGCAATTGGAGTTAGTGGTTCATCAAGAGTATTAGTTAAGCCTGCTAAAGAAGGTACTGGTATAATAGCTGGAGGACCTGTTAGAGCTGTATTAGAACTATCAGGTGTTAAAGATGTTGTATCAAAATCTCTTGGTTCAAGCACTAAGATTAATATGGCTAGAGCTACTATGGTTGCATTAAAATCTCAAAGATCAGCTCAAAGAGCAGCTGATCTAAGAGGAAAAACTGTAGAGGAGTTGTATAAATAATGGAATTAAATACATTAAAAGTTAAAAAAGGTTCTAGAAAAAGTGCTAATAGAGTAGGTAGAGGAATTGGTAGTGGAAGCGGTAAGACAAGTGGTAAAGGACATAAGGGTCAAAAAGCAAGATCTGGATATAGTAGAAAAGCAGGTTTTGAAGGTGGACAATTAGCTTTATACAAAAGATTACCAAAGGTTGGATTTAGTAATTATGAATTTAAAAATAGATTTGCAATTATTAATTTAGATGATTTAAATAAGTTTGAAGAAAACGCAGAAATAACACCAGAATTATTAAAAGAATGTGGTTTTGTAAAAAAACAATATTCTGGAATAAAAGTATTAGGAAGAGGAACTCTAGAAAAGAAATTAACTGTAAGAGCACATAAGTTCTCTGAATCAGCTAAATCTAAAATAGAGGAATTAGGTGGAAAAGTAGAGGTGATCTAATAGTGAAAAACACAATTAGACAATTATTTGAACCTAAAAATAAAGATATTAGGAAAAAGATTTTTTTTACTTTAGCAGTATTGTTTATATTTAAGTTAGGAACAACAATTACTGTACCTGGAACTCAAGCAATAACTAAAGATCTAGGATTCCTAGAACTTATGAATGCTATGAGTGGTGGAGCATTACAACAATTTTCGATCTTTGCATTAGGTGTAACGCCATATATTAACGCATCAATCATAATGCAATTATTGCAAATGGATATTATTCCATATTTCTCTGATTTAAAAAATCAAGGACCAACAGGTAGAAGAAAATTAAATCAAATATCTAGATATTTAGGTATTGGGCTTGCATTTATTCAAGGTTATATATTCTCTTTTGCTTTTTTTGGAGCAAACGCAGGTGTTCTTGAATATTTAAGAATAGCTATAATATTAACTGCTGGAACAGCATTAGTATTGTGGTTAGGAGACCAAATAACACAAAAAGGTGTTGGTAATGGAGTATCATTGATAATAATGGCTGGTATTATAGCAAGTTTACCAAATATGTTTATTACAGCATTTAGTGAGTTTGTGAATTTTTCTACGACACAAGCAACAATTGTTGGATTACTCATGTATTTATTCTTTATATTAGTTTATCTATTGATAGTGGTCGGAATAATATTTGTTCAGGAAGCTGAGCGAAGAATTCCAATTCAATATTCAAATAGAACAACTAGTGCATATGGAGGACAACAAACATATATGCCAATAAAGATAAATTCAGCAGGAGTTATACCGGTAATATTTGCATCTGTATTGATATCAATACCAGTAACTATTGCAAATTTTATTGATAAAGTAAATTTTACTGAATTTGTTAATAAATATATAAATTACGATACTGTTACAGGATTCTCATTATACATGTTATTAATATTCTTATTTGCATACTTTTATACATTTATGCAAATGAATCCAGATGAGTTATCTTCTAATTTAAATAAAAATGGAGGATATATTCCAGGTGTTAAACCAGGAAAAGAAACATCTACATATATAAAACATGTAATATCGAGAATAACTATAGTTGGATCACTATTCTTAATGACACTTGCAGCTATGCCAATATTATTCAGTAAACTATCTGGATTACCATCATCAATAACAATTGGTGGTACAGGATTGTTAATTGTAGTAGGTGTAGCACTTGAAACATTTAATCAAATTGAAAGTCAATTAATAGGAAGAAATCATAAAAGGAGTTATTAATGAATATAATATTTATATCTCCTCCGGGAGCTGGAAAAGGAACACAATCTGAATTATTGAGAGAAACATATAATTTAAATCATATATCTACTGGAGATTTACTAAGAGAAGTTGCTAGTAATGGTACTGATTTTGGTAATAAGATTGCAGAAATAATCAATTCAGGTAATTTAATTAATGACGAATTGATGATGCAATTACTTAGTGATAAGGTTGATTCATTAGATAAAAAGAATGGAATTATATTTGATGGTTCTCCAAGAACTGAAAAACAAGCAATATTATTAGATGAAATACTAAAAAAAAGAAATATGAAAATTGATTATGTATTTTATTTGATTATTGCTAAAGAAGAAGCAATGAAAAGAGCTTTAGGAAGAGTTATGTGTTCTAAGTGTGGTAAGATATACAATACTTATTTCGATAAGTTTGATATAGAAGGTCATTGTAATGAATGTGGAAGTGAATTAGAGAAGAGAGAAGACGATACTGAAGAAAAATTCAATATTAGATTTGATTCATTTATTACTAAGACACAACCTCTTATAGATTTCTATAAGAATAAAGGTGTATTACATGAAATTGAATGTGGAAGTAAGAAAGAAGAAACATTCGAGAAGATAAAGAGTTTATTAAATAGTTAGGAGTATAATATGATTAGTATTAAAACTTCGAGGGAAATTGAATTGTTGGACATTGCTGGGAAAATAGTATATGATACACATCAATATTTAAAACAATTCATAAAACCTGGTATTACTACTAATGAATTAGATAGATTAGCAGAAGATTTTATTTTAAAACAAGATGCAACTCCTGCATTTAAAAATTATGAGGGATTTCCTAAATCTGTTTGTACATCAGTTAATGATCAAGTAGTACATGGAATACCAAGTGATTATGTATTAAAGGATGGAGATATAATATCAATAGATATTGGATCTTGTTATAAAGGTTATTATGGAGATTCCGCTTGGACTTATGCAGTTGGAAATATAAGTGATGAAAAAAAGTACTTATTAGAACATACTGAGAAAAGTTTATATGAAGGAATTAAAATGGTAAAACCAGGAAATAGAATTGGAGATATAAGTAATTCAATTGAAGTATATGCAACAGAACATAATTTAGGAATAGTAAAAGAGTTGGTAGGACATGGAGTTGGAAATCATCTGCATGAAGAACCAGATGTTCCAAATTATGGAGAAAAAGGT
>CAZPCX010000051.1:0-3765 GCA_964585265.1 uncultured Muribaculaceae bacterium
GGTTTATGTGTTATAGGTACTGAAAGACATGAAGCTAGACGTATAGATAACCAATTAAGAGGTAGAGCTGGAAGACAAGGAGATCCCGGAATGTCTCAGTTTTTAGTATCTTTAGAAGATGATATAATGGTTAGATTTGGAACTGATAGAATAAAAAGTCTTATGGAGAGTGTTGGATTTTCAGGAACAAATGCTATAAGAAGTAAAGTGTTTTCCGGATCTATTGAATCTGCACAAAAAAGAGTTGAAGGAAATAACTTTGATATACGTAAACAACTATTGCAATATGATAATGTAATGAATGAACATAGAGAAATTATATATAATAAGAGAAATAAAATATTGGATGAAGAATCAATACACGAAATGATATTAAGTTTATTTAAAAATTATATTATTAATATGGTAAATAATTATATAGTTTTTAATGAAAATTATAAAGAAAATGACAATAAAGATGTAATAGATAATTATGAAGAATTAATTAAATTTGTTAATTCAACTTTATTAAGAAAAAAAACACTAATTTCTAAAGATATAAAAGATGTTGATATAGAAGAAGTAGTTGAAAAAATATACAAATTAGTAATAGAGTCATATAATAGTAAAATAAAACAATTACCAAACGAATTAGTAAATGAATTTGAAAAAGCAATAGCATTAAGAGTGGTTGATACACATTGGATGGACCATATAAATAATATGGAGCATTTAAGAGAAGGAATAGGATTAAGAGGATATGCTAACGAAAATCCTTTACAAGCATATATTAAAGAAGGATATGAAATATTTGATTCAATGATGTCAAAAATAGAAGAAGAAACTTGTTTATATTTAATAAGAGCTGAAATAAGACAAAATATAGAAAGAAAAGAAGTGGCAAAACCAATTATAAACAGCAAAGATGAAAAGACATTAAAGGGTGGAGTTATCAAGAAAAATAAAGTTGGAAGAAATGATCCTTGCCCATGTGGGTCTGGTAAGAAATACAAACAATGCTGTGGCAAATAGCTTATAAAATAAGGGTTTGCGAGATTCGTGTTCGCATGAAATTTGTTCGCAAAACGCCAATTGTTCGCAATTTGTTCGCACAAAATTAAAATTATAATTAGAAAGTTCTCTAAAAGCCCATAAAATAAGGGTTTCTAGAATGCGAACATTTTTAACGAATATATGACTAGCATATTGAATGCTAGTTTTTTTGTTGCGATAAAAGAAAGGAGTGGGAACAATATGGCAGATATTAGAATATACAAAAGAGGAAAAGTATATCAATATCAATTTGAAATTGCCCCAAGAGGTGGAAAGAGAAAGTACATCAACAAAAGTGGATTCAAAACTAGAGCAGAAGCTCACAAGGAAGGAGTAATAGCATATAACAATTATTATAATGTAGGTAAAAAAGTAAAAACAACTGATATGTCTTATGCAGACTTTTTGGATTATTGGTTAGATACTTATGCTAACTTAAATTGTAAGTATGCAACAATAATGTCTTACAATAATATAATTAAGAATCACATAAAACCTAATTTAGGACATTATAGAATATCTCAAATTGATTCAAAAACAATTCAAGAATTTATCAATCAATTATATGTTAAATATGGATTTTCAAAATGGTATCTTAAAAACATATTAAAAGTAATTAAAGGAACATTTAGATATGCATATTATAATTTAGGTTATATTGGAGATAATCCAGCTGAAAGAGTTCATATACCTAAATATGATATTGTTACTGGAGATCCAGCACATATATTTACTCAAGAAGAAATAGAAAGAATACTTGATAGATTTAAAGATACTCATTCGATTTATTACTCATTTTTAACAGCATATTATACTGGAATGAGGGTATCAGAGGTATATGCATTAACTTGGGATTGTGTAGATTTTGAAAAGAAAACAATAACAGTTAATAAGAATCTTATAAAAAAGAATCAGTTTGGATTACCTAAAAGAAAAAATATTACAAAAGGACATTCAGTTGGTGTATGGTACTATGGTACTTGTAAGAATCCACAAAGTAGAAGAACAATAACAATTGGAGATAGGTTAGTAAAAGCTCTAAAAGAATATAAGAAAGAACAAGAAGAAAATAGAAAGTTTTATGGAGATTCATATCTAAAACATTATGAAAAAAGAGTTATAAATGAAATAACAAATAAAGAAGAAATAAAAATAGTAGATGCAAAAGCAGAATTAGAATTAGCACTACCAGAAGCTAAATTAGTTTTCATTAAAGAAAATGGACAATTTTTAGGAACTGATTCATGTAAGTATGCTTTTAAAGTATTACATTATGAATTAGGAATACCATGTAGATTTCATGATTTTAGAGATACACATGCAACTAGATTAATTGAACAAGGTGCTGATATAAAAGCAGTATCAAAAAGATTAGGTCATTCAACTATAATGACTACTTATAATATATATGTTAGGGTAACAGATAAAATGGAAACTGATACAGTTGATAAGTTTGAAAATTATACAAATACATTAGATATCCCAGAAACTGTGGATAAACCATATTTAGATTAGGAGATGAAATTATGAAGAAATATAATGTTGATTTAAGTAAATTTGATGTAGAAAAGATAATAAAAAACTATAATAAATGGAAAGATATAGATTTAGATAATATAAATCCTGAAGAATTACCTAGTATAGATACACTTAAATTTGATTATAATTTAACCCCTGAAGAAAGAATGTTAAGTTATATAGAACAAGGCTTTCACCCTTATATTGTAAAGGTAGGTAAGCATTTAGTTAAAATGAGTTATACTGATGATGGACCATATCTAGAAGAATTATTAGATGATCTAATTGCACGAGATTTGTCGAAATTTGGCGAAAAAGATTGATTTTTGTCGAAAAAGTGATATTATATATAACCAATGAAAGAGGTATTCTCTAGAAATGGAGGTACAGCTATGAAAAAACAATCAAAAAAATATATAACAAAATTTAATAATGAATTATTTAAAGGTGTCGGTAGTATTTAAACACTTAATACTATTGACACCTTTTTTGTTAGTTAAGAAAGTAAGGGTGGTTTGATGATTAAAGTAGAAAATGGAGAATTACAAGCAGAATTATTGGATAATAAAGGTACATTACCTGAAAAGATTATTAACCAATACAATTATATTGAAATGAAAAATGATTTTGAAGAAGTAGTAGATATTTTAGCTACAAATAAGCTAGTTCATGCCTTATATCAAGAAAAATTAAAATATGAAGTATCTGAAGATTTAGAATTTAAAATATTTATTGATCCAAATATAAAAGATTATATGATTACTTATAATTTAGCAACTGACTTTTCTTATGAATCAGATAAAGATACGGCTGTATTATCCTTAAATAGAGAACAATATGATAGTTCAATAGAAATGTGTATGGTACTCTTGAAAAGGGTTAAAATGTCATATGAGCATTTAAATGAAGTTGAAAAATTTATAATTAAATCATTAGAATTTGATGAACCACCATTAACTGATGAAGAACTCATTGATAGATTAATGACATATAAAAATGGTTATTATTTATCAAAGAAAAGTGCTTTTATAAAACTAGCTCTTCAATTAGATATTCAAAATGTTAAGAAATGCAATCCTGAAGATTTATTAAAGAAAATGATAGCAGAAAAATGTGCAAGAATAGTAACAATAGATTCTAAAACACAATAAAATAGTGTTCGTAAAATAAATAATATTGCGAACAAAATAATTCTGAAAATGTATGATATAATGT
>CAZPCX010000052.1:0-3579 GCA_964585265.1 uncultured Muribaculaceae bacterium
TTATATATTTAATAGCTCAAAAATTAGTTAAAAAATCTAATGATGATGGATATATAGTTGGTAGTAGAGGTTCAGTTGGATCTTCTTTTGTAGCAACTATGATGGGAATAACTGAAGTAAATCCTTTACAACCTCATTATATATGTCCTAATTGTAAGAAATCTATATTTGAAAAAGATGGAGTTTCTCTTGGTTCTTTATATTCATCTGGTTATGATTTACCAGATATGAAATGTGAATGTGGAACTATGATGAAAAAAGAAGGACAAGACATGCCATTTGCTACTTTCCTTGGTTTTGATGGAGATAAAGTACCAGATATTGATTTAAATTTCTCTGGTGAATATCAAGCGAAAGCACATAATTATACAAAGGAACTATTTGGTAGTGAATATGTATATAGAGCTGGTACTATAGGAACTGTAGCTCAGAAGACTGCATTTGGATTTGTAAAAGGATATTTAGAAAATAAGGGTAAAGTATTTAGAGGAGCAGAGATTGAAAGATTAGCTTTAGGATGTACTGGTGTTAAAAGAACTACTGGACAACATCCTGGAGGTATTGTAGTAATACCAAATTATATGGATGTATTTGATTTTACTCCATATCAATATCCAGCAGATGATAGAGATGCTTCTTGGTATACAACTCATTTTGATTTTCATGCTATACATGACTATGTATTAAAGTTAGATATTCTAGGACATGATGATCCAACTATGTTAAAGATGCTACAAGATATATCAGGATTAAATATTGATTCAATACCATTTGATGATGCAAAAGTATTAAGCATATTTTCTGATACTACTGCATTATCGGTTAGTCCTGAACAGATTGACTGTGAAGTTGGTACATTGGGAGTTCCTGAATTCGGTACTAATTTTGTAATAGAATTATTGAAATCTACTAAACCAAAAACTTTTGCAGAGTTAGTAAAAGTATCTGGTTTATCTCATGGTACTGATGTATGGATAAATAATGCTAAAGATTTAATAGATAAGAAAGTAATTGAATTCAAGGATGTAATTGGTTGTCGTGATGATATTATGGTTTACTTGTTGTACAAAGGATTAAAACCAATAGATGCATTTAAGATAATGGAGTTTGTTAGAAAAGGTAAACCTTCTTCTGATCCAGAAGGATGGTTAAAATATGATAGTATAATGAGAGAAAATAATATACCGGAATGGTATATTGAATCTTGCAGAAGAATTAAATATATGTTCCCTAAGGCGCATGCTACTGCATATGTTATGATGGCTGTTCGTGTTGCGTATTTTAAAGTATATCAACCAATTAATTATTATTCAGCATTCTTTTCAGTAAGAGCAACTGACTTTGATATTGAGACTATGATTAATGGAAATAAGTGTATAAGAGATAGAATAGTTGAAATAAGAAACAAAGGATATGAAGCTACAAATAAAGAAATGTCCATATTAGATGTATTAAGAAGTGCATTAGAAATGACAGCGAGAGGGTTTACATTTAAGAATATAGATTTATATAAATCAGATGCTAAGAAGTTTATTGTAGATGAAGATGGTAAATCATTAATACCTCCTTTTATAGCATTAGACGGATTAGGAGATACTGTTGCTAATAAGATCGTAGAAGAGAGAACTAAAGGTGAATTCTTTAGTATTGAAGATTTTCAAAATAGAGGTAAAGTATCTCAAACTTTAATTGATAAAATGAGAGTTATGGGTATATTAAAAGATATGCCTGAGACTAGTCAATTAAGTTTGTTCTAATGTAAATACTTGACAAGTGGTTATAAAATGTGTATAATGATTTACATAGTTATTGAAAGGGGTATGTAAATGAAAGAAACTAATAATTTATATGTTAAAAAACTAAATAGTAAAGTTGGAAGAATAGTTTTATTTGAGGCAGCATTTATTATTGCAGCTGGAGCTGTAGTAATGTGCGCAAATTCTAAGTATGAAAAAGCAGGTCCTATTTATATGGGAACAGCAGTTGTTGATCCAATAGTTGTTGACACTGTAGAAGGTACAAAAATAGTAGGACCAGAAGGATATGTATATGATAGCGAATCAAATACATATTATAAAGATGTTTATGAAAAGAACGTTATTGCTGAGCAAGAACGCAAAGAAGATATTAATAATGGTGTTACTGCAGTCTTAATACCAACTTTAGTTAGTGCTGCTGTATTACCATTAAAAAAAAGAGATAGTTTATTAGGCAAAAAGATAGTAGAAGAAGAAAATTCAAAACAAAGATAACTTGTAAATTAAGAAGCGAATGCTTCTTTTTTTTAATTATGTTATAATTTACTTGGTGAGTATATGTATTTAAATATAGATAATAATGATTATGAAGTAGTAATAATTAGGAAGAATAATAAAAGAACTTATATAAGAGTAAAAGAAGATTTAAAGATATATGTATATACTAATAAATATGCTTTGAAGTTTGAAATTAATAAGATGCTTAAAGATAATGCTGATAGTATTAGAGATATGATTGAGCGTATTAAAAATAGAATATCTAATTCTGATAAGACTATGTATTTAGGTGATGAAGTAGATATAATAACGGTATCTAATCAGAAGGAACCGGAAGTATATAATAACAAGATGTATATTAAGGATATTAATAAGTTAGATAATTATTATAAAATTTTTGCATTATCAGTGTTCTCTGAAAGATTAAATATATTATATTCAAGATTTACAGATGATATTCCATATCCAGTATTAAAAGTAAGGAAGATGAATAGTAGACATGGAGTATGCAATAGAAAGAACAAAACTATAACTATTAATAGTGAATTGATTAAGAGGGATATTAAGTATATAGATTATGTTATTATTCATGAATTATGTCATTTTATATGTTTTAATCATTCTTCTGATTTTTGGAGTTATGTATTTAAATATTGTCCTGATTATAAGAAAATAAACAAGGATATGAAAGAGTGGTAATATGTTAATAACATCTTTAACAAATGATAGTGTAAAGGAAATAGTAAAGCTTAGAGATAAGAAATATAGAGATTTAACTTCTACTTTTGTTGTAGAAGGATTTCATTTAGTGGAAGAAGCTTATAATAATGGATTATTATTAAAGTTATTTAAACTCGAATCTTGTTCTAGTTCTTTTGATGTTGAGACAATAAATGTTACTGAATCTGTTATGGAGAAGATATCTGAATTAAGTAATGTGAGTGATTATATTGGTATATGTAAATATAAAGATATGATTGAAGAATATGGTGATTCTGTTATTGTATTGAATGGAATACAAGATCCTGGTAATTTAGGTACTATTATTAGAAGTGCTATTGCATTTAATGTTTCTACTATTGTTGTTGATGGTAATACTGTAGATGTATATAATTCAAAGGTTATAAGAGCTACTCAAGGTATGATATTTAATATTAATGTTTTAAAGAAGAATTTGTATTCTTTTGTAAATGAAATGAAGACATTGAATTATAAAATATGTGCTACTAGTGCTCTTGGGAATGTATTGTTAAAAGATATAGAAAAATCTGAAAAACATGTTATAATAATGGGCAATGAAGGAACAGGTGTTGAGGATAATTTA
>CAZPCX010000053.1:0-3522 GCA_964585265.1 uncultured Muribaculaceae bacterium
TCAATTGATTTTGGGTATGAATTAAAAGAAGAAGATTTTACTATTCAAGAAATTATACCAGAAGAAATTGAAGATGTTGAAATTTTTGCATATGATTTTAAACTTTCTTCTGGACAACCTGAAAGTTCTATCGAAATTTCAATACCTTATAATGATAAAGGATTAACGGAAGAAGAAGAAAGATTGTCTGTATGTGGAAAATATTACAACGAAGAAACAAAAGAATGGGAAGATGTTTTTTACACTTTAGATACTAAAAATAATGTAGTTAATATTATAACTAATCATTTATCTATATATGGAGTATTTAAAGTTACTAATCCTGAAAAAAGAAACGCTTATATTAGTGAAGTAAATGTTTTTGCTTCTTATATGTCAAAAGAGAAAGCTTTGAATCTGATTGAAACTTATTCAAATAAAGAATCTGGTTGGCAAGAAGATGTTATAAGTTCTACACTAGAAGCTTTTGGTGGTTTGGAAATGTTTGAAGTAACTTCGGTTGCAGGTCTAATTACTTTAGGCGGAGCATACGATTCATATGTAAGTAAGGCATTTAATAACTCAATTTCTAATTTAGGAATGGCTACTGCATGTACACAATTAATTTATGATGCATATAGTAATGGCTTTGACAGTAAAAACACTGCAATAAGTGCAGCAAAAACAGCATTAGGAATTGCAATAAATATGGCATCTCCATCTATTCAACTAGCATATATTGGTGTTGGATTTATTGATTATGCACTAACTGATGTTAGTACTTTTGCAGTATCTAATAAGTATAATAGTACAAAAAATATGTATGATGCATATTATAAACGTAACGGAGTTAAAAGAGAAATAAAAGATTGGGTTAAGTTGTTTGAAAAAATGTATAAGGACAATAAAACCAATCCTGATCTTGCAATAGAATCTATGCAAAAAGAAATAGATAGGTATGTTAAAGAATATTGGGAAGTTTCAGCTTATGATTATGAATCTTGGATTGATTCCTATGATAAAAATGGTAATTTATCTAAATATCCTTGGCCAGAAAAAGAGCATAGAGAAAATATCTCAAATATTCATAAACAAAATTTACTTTTATATTTAAGATCTGCAATTAAAATAATAAGTAGAAACATATATTTGGATACTTTAGAAGCTATGAAGGAAGAATATAACAAAGTTGCAAGTTATTATAATAAAAAATATACAGTTAATATTGTTGAAAATGTAAAAAAAGGAAAATCTGCTACTTGGGATGGGTATTATGCTAGGTTTTCTCCTCTTCCTGATAGTGTTGAGTCTAGATCTTGGACAGTAAAATTAGATGAATCTGGTTCGGGTAAAATTACATTTACTTTATTAGGTCATATTAATGCTAATTTTCCTATGAAGATTAATTTATATAAAGATGGTACTGCAATTGAAGTTGGAGAAATATCTAAAACTCTTACTTTAAAAGAATTTTCTTCAAACTCACAAACAATTTATTTAACTTCAAGAAATATAGAAGAAGTTGAAGAACCAAAAGAAGAACAAGAAGAGAAACCTATAGAAAAACCTTCTACAGGACCTATACAAGAAGAAAATCCATGGTATGAAATAACTATTCAATCATCAGATGGTTCTAATGCTTTTGCAGGATGGAGTGCGGTTTTAGGATATTCTAGTGACAGTTCACCTGATTTAAAAAATAGTTATAAAGAATTTAATAGTAATGGTAAATGTGTAATGTATGTTCAAGAAAATGATATAGATTCATATGGATCTATTACACAATTTTGGTTATATCAAAATAGTGCTGATTTACTTGCTAAAAAGAAAGCAGATGTTATTGTTAATTTTTCTTTGTCTGGTTCATATTCCGGTAAATTACAAGGTGAAAAACTCTATAAATCTGTTGTAAGGGCAAAACCTAAAGCAGATAATAAGCCGGATATACTAGAATCTATTAGTGGAAAATATTCGTCTTATATGACTTATTCACTATATGTTGAAGAATATGATTTTAATGGAACTATTAATGAAATGAGAAACGAGCAAAGATTTGTTAATTATGAGAAACCTTCTGCTGACGTAACTTTGCACTATAATGGTAACTCATTATCATATATGAGTTCTGCTAATCCGTACCAAAGTTTCGGGAATGAAATCCTTTTAGATAAATTAAGTGATTATAGATATAAAAAAGAGATTAATACTGATGGAATAATATATACTTATTATGTTGAAATAATTACAGCGGGAAATAGTGCAAAAATAACTATTTCATCAGAAAGAGACAATCCCAAGAAAATCTTAAAGCAAGAATATCATTTAGATTTTAAATACGAAGATTAACTTCGTATTTTTTTATAATTTAAAAACAACATAAGTTTATATTGAAACAGTAATATAAGAGTAGACAAAAATAAAAAAGTGTCTAATTCTTGTTGACTTGTTCAATTGATAATCAATGTCTTCTTTTAAAACAATTAAAAATATTACTAATTACTTTTTTTGCTTTTCTCATTACAATATAAATATAATATATATTAGAAACGGGTAAATCAAATTCTCCAATTAATTCAACAACTTTTCCGGTAAAACCTCTTTTGAAATTATATATTCCATATTGAGGATGTTTTTCATCAAATACACCAGATATGCCATAAAAATTATACTTTTTATAATTATTTTTAATATCGTATTTTATCATTTCCCATTGAGATAAATATTGTCCATTAAATGTTAAAAATTCTTCAACGTTACCGCCAGACAAATAAATTATTTCGTCTCCATATGTTATAAACAAAGCTGATGATAAATCAATCTTTTCTCCATATTTTTTGTAATAAATTTTAGCTTCTTTCAATTTTTGGTTGATATCAGCAATATTATTTTCAATTTCTTTCATTTTTGCCGAATTTTTTTTACTCTCTGAATTTTTATTAATTTCTTTTACTCTTTTATTATCTTCGTCTAATTTTGTATTTAATATGTCTATATATTTTTTTAAGTTTATAGATATCAATAAGAACTTAACCATGTTGTTTTTAGAGTATATATCATACATATTTTTAAAATACTGCAGATTTCTAGAACTAAATCCTTTTCTTTTACCAGTATCCTCAAGTATTTTTAAAAATATATCTAATTCGTTTCTATTTAATTCTTTTATTTCATATTGATATTTAATTGTTTTATTTATATGTGTTCTACATCTTTGTTTGAAATTTGAAAATATTTCATCTTCAGTTTTATTTTCTAAATCCAATACAAACATCCATCTAACCTGTTCAGCAATATCGTTTTTATGGTCAAATCCATAATGTTTATAACCTAGACTAATTAGATTTTTAACTATAGCTTCGTTATTGATGCCACCTTCTACTATATTACCGTCTATATCTCTTTCTTTATGCATAACATAAGGATCTATTTTAATATAGTAACCACCATTTTTTTAACAAAAGCTTTTATCTCTTTAGTAAAAGTATTTAGAATCTTTTTGTTTTCATAATCAATTAGGAAACCTCTTGGAGCATAGAATTTTTT
>CAZPCX010000054.1:0-3465 GCA_964585265.1 uncultured Muribaculaceae bacterium
TAAAGCAGTAGATGATAATAAAGATCAAACTTACTTCTTATCTATGCTTAATAAAGAACAATTAAAAGATGTTATATTTCCAGTTGGAGATATAAATAAGACTGTGGTTAGAGATATAGCTAAAAGACTCAATTTAAAGACTGCTGAGAAGAAAGATTCTACTGGCATATGTTTTATTGGAGAAAGACATTTTAAAGAGTTCTTAAAGAATTATATGCCTAATAAAGAAGGTAATGTAGTTAATATTGAGAATAATGAGATTGTAGGTAAACATACTGGTTTAATGTACTATACAATTGGTCAAAGAAAAGGATTAAATATAGGTGGTGGTAAAGAATGCCTATATGTAGTTGGTAAAGATATAAATAAGAATATATTGTATGTATGTTATGGACAAGACAACAAATATCTATATAGTAATGAGGCTATTATTGAGAAAGTTAACTGGATTAACGACTATCATATTACTGAATGTAATGCAAAATTTAGATATAGACAAAAGGATAATACAATTAAAATAACATATTTAGATAATAATGAATTAAAAATTAATTATGATAATATTAAAGCAGTTACTCCAGGACAATTCTGTGTATTTTATAAAGATGATGAATGTCTTGGTGCTGGTATTATAAAGGAAGTAAGAAAGAATAGTAATAAATTGTGGTATTTATAATTTACATATATTTACATTTGACATTTGACACATTTGTGGTATTATATTAATAGGAGGTTTATATGGAAACATTAAACGAATTATTAAAAGAATTAGGAATTTCAAAGGTTAAATTAGCAAGATATTTAGGTGTTTCAAGACAAATGGTTTATAACTATCTTGAAATGAATAGTATAGAAGAATGGCCAAAAGATAAGAAAACAAAGTTACTTTTATTATTAGATGTAGAGTCTTATGATGAATTAGTAAACATTAAACCTACTAATGAATATATATCAAGATTAGAAAAAGTTCTTGGTGATAGTGAAGGGGACTCTTATTTTACATCAGAGGCATCAGGATATGATTTTAAAGATTTAAATAAAAAACAACAAAAGATGTTGCTAGATATTATTGAAACATTAAAAGAAAAATTAAGTGAAGATGTGGATGGATCTGCATATTCAATGTGTAAGTATTTATATAATTTTTTACAATTAATTGATGATGTTGAGGAATTAAAGTATATTCTAGCTTATTTCTCTAAATCAAATGGATTTATACCTGCTGGTGAGTTTGTATTTAATGAAGATAACCAATTAACGTTCGAAGGTATTATGTATCAAGCTATTACGTTATTTAACAACGGTGGAGCATCAAAAACAAAGATTATTGAAGCTCACAAACGATTTGAAGCTGATATTCAACAAAGAAAAGAAGAAAAATTATCTAGAACACAAGAATTAAATACTGTTAAAGTACAAGCATTAAAGGAACTAGGATATAATGAAATAACAGCAAATAACTCTACAGAAGTATTTGAAAAGATTGCAGAAATACAATCTAGAAAGATATAACTATATATTCATATAATAAACGTTATGTTAACTTGTATTAATAAAGAAAAGATAGTTTATGCTATCTTTTCTATTTTTATATTAATCACTACATCATTAACATCTATCTCTATTCCATCATTTATATCTTCTTTTTTAATATTTATTGCTAGAGTTTCATTCTTAATGAACTCTAGATGTTTATTTAATGATTCTTCAAACTTACTATCAGATGAATCATAACTTATATTAATTCTATCTATTACATCAAGATTACTACTCTTTCTTGCTTGTTGTACTTTAGATATGAATTCACGAGCAAATCCTTCTAATATTAAATCATTATCTAGTGTTGTATCTAATATAATAAACTTATTACCTTGCATTTGAGCATTAAATCCATCTTTTGCATTAATATTAATATCAATCATATCTTTATTAATAGTATAGCTAGTTCCATTAATAACTACATCTATACTCTCTTCATTCTCTAATTTATTTATATCTTCGTTTGATATATTTAATAGATAATCTGCAAATGATTTCATGTTTGCTCCAAATATAGGACCACATGTCTTATAATTAGGTTTAATTTCGAAGTTTATGTACTTATCTAGATCTGTTTCAAATACTACTCTCTTTAAATTTAATTCTTCTTTTATAAGATCTTGTAAATCTTCTATTATTGATTTATATTTACCATCAATTAGTATTTGAGATAGAGGTTGTCTAACCTTAATTTTAGACTCTTCTCTAGCAAATCTACCTAGACTGATTAAATCTCTTACTAAGTCCATTTTAGTCTCAATTTGGTCATTTATTTGAGTATTATTACATGTTGGATAGTCTTCTAAGTGTACTGAATCATTATTTGTTAATTTCTTATACATTTCTTCTGGTAAGAATGGTATAAAAGGTGCTAATAACTTAGATAATCCAACTAATATTTCATAAGTAGTATTATATACTGCTTTTTTACTATCATCTAATTGTGATTTCCAAAATCTTCTTCTATTTCTTCTAATATACCAATTAGATAAATCTTCTGATACAAACATTTGAATCTTTCTTACTGCTTTGGTTAAATTATACTCATTTAAGCTTTCATTAACGTATTTTACTAAATTATTGTATTTAGATATTATCCATTTATCAATCTCTTCTCTATTCTCATATGGAATATTAAATGTACGAGGATCTACAGAATCAGTATTTGCATATAATTCAAAGAATGTATATGTATTTTTTAATGTACTAAAGAACTTAGATTGTACTTCTTTTAATCCCTCTATATCAAATTTAGTAGGTGTCCAAGGTGGAGATACATACATCAAATACCATCTTAGCGAATCTGCTCCATATTCTTCAAATAATAAGAACGGATCAAATGAATTACCCTTTGATTTACTCATCTTTTGACCATCTTTATCTAATAACATATCATTTACTAATACATTTTTATATGGAGAAACTCCTTTTAAGAATGTTGATATTGCTAATAATGAATAGAACCACCCTCTTGTTTGATCTATACCTTCACATATAAAATCTGCTGGAAATTGTGATTCAAATAACTCTTTATTTTCAAAAGGATAATGATATTGACTAAAAGGCATTGAACCAGAATCAAACCAACAATCTATTACATCTTTAACTCTAGTCATATCTTTATTACATTTTGAACATTTAATATGAATATTATCTATATATGGTCTATGTAGATCAATTGTATCTATCTTCTCTATTGCTTTTTCTTTTAATTCATCAATTGAACCAATACATTCTATATGTCCACATTCACATTTCCATATATTTAATGGAGTTCCCCAATATCTATTTCTAGATATAGCCCAATCATTAAGATTCTCTAACCAATTACCAAATCTTTTTTCACCAACAAAAGATGGATACCAATTAACTTTATTATTATTTTCAATTAATTTATCTTTTAATTTAGTCATTTCAATATACCAA
>CAZPCX010000055.1:0-3425 GCA_964585265.1 uncultured Muribaculaceae bacterium
TTACCAAATAAACGCAAGAACTTCTCCACCAACATTTTGCTTTTTGGCTTCCTTATTTGTAATTATTCCATTTGGTGTAGATAAAATAGCAATTCCTTGACCATTTAATACTCTTGGAACTTCACTTGCCTTTACATATACTCTTAATCCAGGTTTAGAAATTCTCTTTAGTCCAGTTATTACTCTTTCTTTTTTCTTGCTATATTTTAAATTTAAAATAATTAATTCTCCAATTTTATCTTTTTCTACTTTATAGTCATTAATAAAACCTTCGTCTTTTAATATACGAGCAATTTCTTTCTTCATTTTAGAAGCAGGTATTTCTACTTCTTTATATTTCATTTGATTTGCATTTCTTATTCTTGTAAGCATATCTGCTATTGGATCAGTTACTATCATATTAATCCTCCTTCCAAAATTACCAACTTGATTTTTTAACACCTGGTATTTTGCCTTCATGTGCTAATTCTCTAAAGCATATACGACATATACCAAATTTACTCATTACTGCATGTGGTCTTCCACATCTAGCACAACGAGTATATTCACGTACTTTATACTTTTGTGGTTTTTGTGATTTTAATATTAAACTTTTCTTAGCCATATTTCCTCCTTATAGGTTACTTTCTAAATGGGAATCCAAGTTCACTCAATAAATCAAGTGCTTCTTCATTTGTATTAGCTGTTGTTACAATAACTATATCCATCCCACGAATTTTTAATACATTATCGTATACAATTTCAGAAAATATTAATTGTTCTTTTATTCCTAAAGTATAATTTCCTCTTCCATCGAAAGATTTAGGAGAAATTCCTCTAAAATCTCTAACACGAGGTAAAGCTATATTAATAAGCTTGTCTAAGAAAATAAACATATTTTCTCCACGTAATGTTACTTTACAACCTATTTCAGCACCTTCTCTTAATTTAAAACCAGCAATTGATTTTTTTGCTTTAGTAGTAACTGGTTTTAATCCAGTTATTTGCTCTAAATCATTACATGCTGATTCTAATAATTTACTGTTAGTTGTAGCATCTCCAACACCAATATTTACTACAATCTTTTCAATCTTTGGCACTGCCATCAAGCTTTTATAATTATGCTTTTTTGTTAAAGATGGTACTACTTCTTTTAAATATCTTTCTTTTAGGCGGTTCATAAACATCCTCCTTCCAAATTAAGCAATTTTTTCATTAGATTTCTTAGAAACTCTAACTTTATTGCCTTTTTTATCTATTTCAATTTTTATTTTTGTAGGTTTGCCAGTTTTTGAATCAACCATCATTATATTAGAAATATGAATAGGAGCTTCTCTTTCAATTATTCCACCAGTTTGATTATTTTGAGTTGGTTTTTGATGTTTTTTAATCATATTTATACCTTCAACAATAACTCTACTTTCTTTTGCAAGAATCTTCATAATCTTACCAGTTTTACCTTTTGAAGCACCAGCAATTACAATTACTTTATCTCCTGTTTTAAAATTCATAATATTTCCTCCTTAGTTATAATACTTCTGTAGCCAATGAAACTATCTTCATGTAATCTTTATCACGAAGTTCACGAGCTATTGGACCTAATACACGAGTTCCAACGGGTGTCTTATCATCATTAATAAGTACACAAGCATTGTCATCAAACTTTATATATGATCCGTCGTCTCTTCTTAATCCAAATTTTGTTCTTACTATAACAGCTTTTACAACTTTTTTAGCTTGTACAATACCATTTGGAGTTGCTTTCTTTACTGTACAAACAATAACATCACCGATATTACCTGTTTTTACTTTTGATCCTCCAAGAACTCTAATAACCATTACTTCACGAGCTCCTGAATTATCTGCTACTTTCAAACGACTTTGTTGTTGTACCATAATTATTTCCTCCTTTTACAAGAAACTATAGTTCTACAGCTTTTTCAACAATTTCAACCAAACTAAATCTCTTTGTCTTTGATATTGGTCTTGTTTCAGAAATAATTACCTTATCTCCTACATTTGCTTGATTTTGTTCATCATGAGCACTATATTTCTTTGAATACTTAACACGTTTCTTATATAATGGGTGCATTCTATATGTTTTAACTACTATTGTTATAGTCTTGTCACATTTATTACTAACAACTACACCAACTAATTCTTGTTTTGTCTTTTTCATATAATCTTACCCTTTCAATTCACGTTCGCGAATGATTGTTTTCATTCTAGCAATCGTCTTTCTCAATACGTTAATTCTAGAAGGTTTTTCTAGGTTTCCTGTTGCTTGTTGGAAACGCAAATTAAATAACTCTTCCTTTAATTCATCAATCTTTTTTACTATTTCTTCAGTGGCTAAATCTCTGATTTCATTATTTTTCATTTACATCACCACTCTCTTTCTTAACAAACTTGCTCTTTACGGGCAATTTATGCATTGCTAATCTGAAAGCTTCTCTAGCAATTTCTTCAGTTACTTCTGCTATTTCAAACATTATTTTGCCTTCTTTAACAACAGCTACCCAAGATTCAGGAATACCTTTTCCTTTTCCCATACGAGTTTCTAGTGGCTTTTTAGTTAATGATAAATGAGGGAATATATTTGTATATACTTTTCCTCCACGTTTCATATAACGAGTCATAGCAACTCTAGCTGCTTCTATTTGTTGTTGAGTAACCCAAGCACCTTCAAGTGCCATAAGTCCAAACTCACCAAAATATATTTCTCTATTTCCTTTTGCCTTACCTTCATAACTTAGACGATGAGGTCTACGATATTTAGTTCTCTTTGGTATTAACGCCATTGTTATTACCTCCCTTGTTCTTCTTTTCAGGAAGTATTTCACCTTTGTAAATCCAAATCTTTATTCCGATTTTACCAAAAGTTGTATTTGCTTCACTAGTTGCATAATCTATATCTGCTCTTATAGTATGTAAAGGTGTTGTACCTTCTGAATATCCTTCAGTACGTGCTATATCAGCACCATTTAATCTTCCAGATACCTTTGTCTTTATACCTAAAGCTCCAGCTTTCATAGCATTTCTAATTGCTCTCTTTTGAGCCATACGATAAGAAGCTCTTCCTTCTATTTGACGAGCTATATTATCAGCAACTATTTGTGCATGCAAATCAGGATTTCTAACTTCCATTATTGATATTTGTATGTTTTCAGAAGAAATAGTTGAAAGATCTTTTTTCATCTTTTCAATTTCTTCTCCACCATGACCAATTATTACACCTGGTTTAGCAGTATAAATAACTACTTCTGTCTTCTTTTTATTTCTTTCAATTAAAATATTATCAACAGCAGCATCTTTTAACTTACCCACTAAATACTTGTTAATATCAAGATCTCTTTTTAAGAAAACCTTGAAATCAGCCTTAGATGCATACCATTTAGCATTCCAATCTTTATTTACACCAATTCTAAGTCCTATTGGACTAACTT
>CAZPCX010000056.1:0-3162 GCA_964585265.1 uncultured Muribaculaceae bacterium
TCTCATATTGATTAAAGGTGTAACTGATGAGGTAGCCCAAGTATCCATAACATCAATCTCAGGAACAAAATCATTACTCCCACAAGAACAAGTATCTTTAGGTTTATCAACTAATGGATTAACTGGTAAATCTTCTATTTTAGCGAATAATGGTTTACCACATTTTTTACAATACCAAACTGGAAATGGTACTCCAAAATATCTTTGTCTTGATATACACCAATCCCACATAACATTTTCTACCCACTCATTATATCTATTGTGCATATATTCTGGATGCCATTTAATATTCTTACCAATTTCAATAAAATCAGATTTATGATCCATAATATTTATAAACCATTGATTTATAATAGTATATTCTATCTCTTTTCCACATCTCTCATGTACTTGTACTTCATGTTCTAATTCTTCAATCTTAACAACATATCCACCTTGTTTTAAATCTTCAATAATTTTATCTCTAGCATCTTTAATCTTCATACCTGCATATTTACTTACAGATTCATTAATAAATCCATCTTTAGTAAATATATTCTTTAATGGTAAATTATATTTATTCCACCATTCAATATCAGTTTGATCTCCAAAAGTACAACTCATAACAATACCAGTACCTTTTTCAATAGCTACCTTCTCATCTCCAATAATAGGAACCTCTATATTTAATAATGGTATAACTGCTTTATTACCTATTAAATGATTATTCTTCTCATCCTTTGGATTTACAAATACTGCTACTATAGCAGGTAATAATTCAGGTCTAGTAGTAGCAATAGTAAATACTTCATTATCTACTGTTTTAAAATTAATATAATTAAAATTAGTCTTAATAGTTTTAGTTTCTAACTCCGCTTGTGCTATAGAAGTTAAACATTCATTACACCATAAAGCAGGAGCTTCTTTATAATAAGCTTTACCTTTTTTAATTAAATCTAAAAAAGATAATTGACTAATCTTAATAGTAGATGGACTTACTGTTTTGTATAATAAATTCCAATCAGTACTAACACCTAACTTACTAAATAAATGCTTAAACTCTTCTTCATATTTATCTGTTATTTGATAACATAATTTAGAAAACTCTTCTCTTCCAATTTCCTTTGCCTTCTTACCACATTCTCTTTCAACTAATTTCTCACTAGGTAAACCATTGTCATCAAAACCAAAAGGATAAAATACATTATATCCCCTTAATCTCTTATATCTAGAAATCATCTCAGTTTGAGAATATGAAAATATATGACCAATATGTATCTTTCCACTTACAGTTGGAGGTGGAGTATCAATAGAAAATACTTCTCTATTATCTTTCTTAAATTCATATACATTATTGTCATTCCAATACTTCAACCATTTATCTTCTTTTTCTTTAAAATCATATCTATTATCTAACATAAATCACCTGCTCTCTAAATATTCATTCATAAATCTTTTTATTTCTTTATACTTTTCAATAGTATCTGGATAATCCATTATTTCTATATATCTATCTACTAATATATTAAAATAATCCATACTCTTTACAATATCATAACTGTATTTATAATTTAAATCAAAGAACATTGATAATTGTAATATCTTCATATCAGCATTTGTCTTCACTTCATTGAAATCTAATGATTTCATTTCAAAAAACTTATTATATAATTCAGGTGTTACTTCTTTAGTTTTAAATACAATAGTATCCTTCTTATCTACAAAATGTTTAAAGATATCAATCTTATCAGCATCTCTTATAACCTTACAAAATATTAGTTCTTTATCATTACATTCACCAATTAAAAACTTATTATGATATAAAATACTCTTTTTAATTATCTCATCATAAGAATCTTCATCAATAAATTTCCTAATATAATTATCTTCAAATAATATCTTAACAGCATAATCTCCATGATCAATACTTTTTAAATCATTAAAAGTATTGTAAACCTTATATTGTTCGAATCTTCCTATATCATGTAATAAACCTACTAAACCGGCAATAAGAACCTCTTCTATGCTTAAACCAAGAGATTTAGCTATATTCATACAGTTTTCCATTACCCTCTTAGAATGGTCATATTTATATCTTATAGTGGCATTAGACATATCATAATTACTAGTATAAATATCAAATTCTTTTTCAGCTCTATCAAAATTAACCATATTGCCTCCTCTTTTATAAAAAAACGCCCCTAAACTAAGGACGCTTATACGTGGTACCACCTTACATAGTATATAACTATGAACTCAATTCGTAACGAGAATAACGTTATATCCTAAGATATACTACTCACAAGCTACCTTCATATATAAATTATTAGTTTCCACCAAACACTAACTCTCTATAAATATTTATAATATTACTCTTCTTGATCAACGTATTTAATTTTTTATTTCAATACCACCAAATATAGCAGTATAATTTATAACAACTTCATTCTTACTATTATCATCTTCTTCTAATAACTTAGTATCAAAAGCTCCAAATAAAGGTATTCCATCACTAGTTATTTTAAACTTCTTAGGCATTAATAATTCAGCACCACCAAACAATACAAATACATTTATATGTGCTTTATTATCTTTTAATTTAATATTTCTAAAATCAATAGTACAACCACCAAATATAGAAGTTATATCGCAAGATTCAAACTCCTTATTATTATTTCTTTCTTCTAATCCACCAAATATAGTACTATAATTCTTCTTACTTGAAGGAACAGTACTTCTAATTTTAAAATTCAATATTCTAATACCAATTAAAACCATTATTACAGGAAACAACAATATTTGTATTAAACTCTTTTCAAATATTTCAAGAGCTAAAACCAAAGATGAAAGTCCTAATAATAGTATAATAAAATAGAATACATCAAACTTCTTCTTCTCAACCATTCCCACTACTCCTACAATTAGTACAAGAGATGGAAACAAATACTTTGATATTTCTCCAAAATCAATAATTGAAGTATTTGATAAAAACACTAAAATACCTAATATTATTATAAATAAACCAATCGTTTTCTTAATCATAATAAAACCTCCCTATTTATTTAATTATAACATATTCATTCTCAATTTCAACCCTCTAGATATAAAGACATTACTTCATCTTTATTTAATTCCCTATTATATATTCTTAACTGATTAATAGAACCATTAAAATAATTAGAT
>CAZPCX010000057.1:0-3160 GCA_964585265.1 uncultured Muribaculaceae bacterium
GTTGTGACAACAATAATTCATCAATATTTACACCTAATTTTTTTGCATATAATGGATCAAGCGAATGCTCAGCATCTATAAATGCTGCTCTCCCACCTTGTTTTTGTATTTCTGCTATTGCATGAAGTGCAAATGTAGTTTTTCCACTTGATTCTGGTCCAAATATTTCTATTATTCTTCCTTTTGGATATCCACCTACTCCTAAAGCAATATCTAACGATAATGAGCCACTAGAACATGTATCAATTTCTCTTCTATTATTCTCTCCTAGTTTCATTATTGCACCTTTACCAAATTGTTTTTCAATATCTAATAATACTTGATCTAATACTTTGTCTTTATTTTCTTTTGTCATTTTTCCTCCTATTTGTTTATATATATATCTTATAACATTTGTTTCAAAAAAGCAATACCAAATTCAAACAAATGTTCGTATTTTACTAATGTGTGTAAACTAAAATAAAAGAATCTCTAATTAAAGAGATTCTTTTTGTATAAATTTGTTTACAGTAATTAATTTTCTGTTTATTTTTGAAATAATGCTTTCTTATTATTGAAGTAATATTCAAATCCAGAATATACTGATAATGCTGCTGCTATTATAAATAATACATCATTAACTCCTAAATTCCATAACTCAAATGGAAGATTGTAGAAAAACGTTAGTGTTAATGCAATCATTAATGTTGCTGTTTTTATTTTCCCAATATTTCCAGCTGCTATTACTTTATTATTTGAAGCCGCTAACATTCTAATTGCATCTACTACTGTATCTCTTGCAATTATTATTACTGGTATTACAGGATTAATCATTCCATGTGTTGCTAGTATTATTAATGCTGAGTTTACTAATATTTTATCTGCAATTGCATCAGTAAATTTCCCGAAATCTGTAACTAGATTGTATTTTCTTGCTATATATCCATCTAAGAAATCTGTAAATGATGCAATAATAAATATTATTCCTGCAATTACATATCTAGAATCAACTACTATAAGTTCATTCACTACATATGTTTTAAATGTTATATTGATAGCGTAGAACGGAAATAATAGTATTATAACCATTACCACTGATAATATTAATCTAAGTATTGTTAATTTATTTGGTAAATTCATTTTCATAAATTCTCCTTAATTTAAATACGAAATATTCGTATTATTTTGTAATTTATCTTTAAAAACAACATAACTAATAACTGAACCTATTAAAATTATTAAAATAACAAATAATATCCATGTTTTCTTTTTTTGTTTTTTAATTTCTTTTGTATATGGTGATACTATTTTTGGTTTATCTTCTATTGTTTGTTTTTCTAAATCCGATAAAGGAATCTTACAAGTATAATCAAATACAAATTCATTAAATTCTTTCATTATATCTTCAACATTTAAATTTAAATACTTTGCATATATACTAATATAATCTTTTATTTCATATATATCTTTACAAGTTTCTGTAATTCCTTCTTCTATGAATTTTATTTTACTTACATCTACTTTTAAATCTTCGGATACTTCTTCAATAGTTAATCCTGCTGCTTCTCTAGTTGATTTGAGTTTCTCTCCTATTTCTTTCAATTGAAATCGATCCTTTCTATAAAAATAACTAGCATCTTATAAGCCATGTTCTGTACTCCGAAGAGCGGCAAACATTTATCTATGCTTTCGCATCTTTCAATCAGTTTCCTTATGAAAGTTCCCCTACCATAATTTGGGTTTCTCACTTGTGGGGTTTACCTCGTTTCATTTTATTTATTTCTAAATAAATTCGTCACTGTGGCACTTTATATCAACATAATCATATCAGAGACTTAGATTATATTAATGCCGTTAGTTTTCACTACCATAGGTTATTTTTTCCCTATGCACAATCATTACTACCATTTAAGATAGTGTGAGCATGGACTTTCCTCTACATAATTAATATGCAGCGTTTACCCAGATGCTAGAATTAATTGTTAGTCTTTGAAAACAATTTTTTCAAGTTGAGATATTCTTTTCAAAAGATCAATATTAGTTACTTCTTTTTCAGTACCTTCTTTTAAAATATCTAATTTATCCTTATAATTTCTCATCTCTTGCTTTAATTTCAAAGTTTCTTCTATTAATTCATTATTTTCACTTTCTAATTTCTTAATAAGCGAAATAAATTTGGTGTAATCGTTAATTACTATATCTAAAAACTTGTCTACCTCTTGTGCTCTGTATCCTCTAGCATCAATCTTAAATTCCTTTTCCAATATTTCTTGTGGTGTCAAAGATATTTCATCAAATAACATAATCGATTCACCTCTAGTTTATTTTCTCAAATTACTATCATTTTGTCAACTGCATTGTCAGTATGAAAAACATTTATTGGTTGGAAATTATTACCATTTGTTGTATAATTGCATTAGGTGATTAAGATGAGATATCCTAATAACATTAGAAAAGAAAAAACAACTAATTGTACTAGTCGTTCTAATAGAGGATTATCATTAGAAAGCGACCTAAATATAACAAATGAATATTATAGAGATAAAGAAATAGCAATCGTTTATAAAAAACCAACACCTATAAAATGTGTAGATGTAAAAACAGTAAATAAGAAAACAATAATAACAAAAGCATTCTATGAAATGCCCTCTACTACTGATTATAATGGTATATATAAAGAAAGATATATTGATTTTGAAGCAAAAGAAGTTAAAAGCAATAATTCTTTTGTACTTAGTAATATTCATAAACATCAATTAAAACACTTATTTAGTGTATTAAAACAAGGTGGTATATCTTTTATAATAGTAAGATTTTGCAAAGTAGATGAAACTTATATATTAATGAGTAGTAAACTAAAAGAAATGGTTGATGAAAATAAGAAATCAATTACAATGGAAGAGTTTAAGACATATGGTTGTCTAGTTAAAAATAATTACAACCCTAGATTAGATTACATAACTGCAATAGATAAACTGTATTTTGGAGGACAAAAATGAATTTTAAAAAAATATTAAGTACAATTAGCAATAATGTGTTCTTAACCGCAACACCTATTGCAGTATTAGCACTTATATTAGGTATTATAATGATAGGAATAATTAAAACCTTAATAATAGTAGCTACTATAATGTTAATTCCAACAATAATATTTGTAGGAGGAAAAATAATGAAAAAGAAA
>CAZPCX010000058.1:0-2997 GCA_964585265.1 uncultured Muribaculaceae bacterium
CATATGTATTTTAATACCTTGTATATCTAATTTCGATATATATTTTATTGTTTCTATCATCATCTCTTTTGTCTCACATGGTAATCCATTTATAATATGAACTACAACATTAATGTTGTTTTTTCTAAGTCTATTTAGAGTATCTAAGAAGCATTCTAAAGAATGACCTCTGTTTATCAATATTGATGTATCTTCATGTATTGTTTGTAATCCTAATTCTATTATTAAGTTAGTTCTTTTGTTTAATTCTGATAAGTAATCTAGAACATCATTCTCTATACAATCTGGTCTTGTTGCTATACTTAAACCAACTACATTTGGAATAGATAATGCTTCTTCATATTTTTGTTTTAATATTTTTAATGGAGCATATGTATTTGTATTTGCTTGGAAGTAAGCTATATATTTTGTATTCTTCCATTTTTTATCCATCATATTTTTTACTTCTAGAAATTGATTTGTAATACTATTATTTATATTACCAGAATATTCTGCGCTTCCAGATTTCGAGCAGTAAATACAACCATCTTTAGATATCTTTCCATCTTTGTTTGGACATGAAAAATTACCATTCAAACTTATTTTAGATACTTTTGAATTATATGTATTTTTATAGTAATAATTTAATGTATGATATCTCTTATTATCTAATGAGTATTCAAATGGGTTTTTCATGCTATCACCACTAAAATTATATCATTTTATTCAATTGACTGTAACATTATTAAATGATATTATTTAGTTATGGTAGGTAAGCATATGAAAAAGGGATTTACTTTAATAGAATTGTTAGCAGTATTAATTATAATATCTGTTCTTGCTGCTATTGGAACACCTAAATTGATGGGATTTTTAGATGATTCAAAACAAAAAGCATATAATACAACAATTGATCGTATTGAGGACTCAGCACAACTATATGTAACAGAGCATACGCTTGATTATATAGATGATGATGATTTTGATTTAACAACAGCATTTTTATGTACAGAGAAGTATTTATCTTGTCCAATATATGATCCAAGAAGTAGAAATACTGAAATAACTGGTACTGTAAATGTATTAAGAGTTGATGGAACATTAACTTATACATTTACTGCTAATTAATGTATCGTGGTATAATATATATGGTGATTAGATGAGACTTAGAAATATAAAAAACAAGAAAGAGATATTAGATAATTCTATATACCTAGTTAAAGATTATAAGAATTATAAAGGTAATTATAATAAGTTATTTAATAATAACAATAAAATAATGCTTGAAATTGGAATTGGTAAAGGAAAATTTATATTAGAGAATGCAATTTTAAATAAGCATATTAATTATATTGGTATTGAGAAATCAGATGTTATATTAGCAAAGGCAATAAAGAATATAGAAATGAATAGTTTAGATAATATAAAACTTATTAAATGTGATGCTAAAGAGTTAATAGATATATTCTATAATGAGATTGATACAATATATTTAAATTTCTCTGATCCATGGCCAAAGAGTAGACATGAAAAAAGGAGACTTACTAGTAAAGAGTTTTTAAGTATTTATGATGATATATTTAAAGAATCAAAACATATAATATTAAAAACAGATAATAGGTTGTTTTTTGAATACTCTGTTATATCTCTTAGTGAATATGGTTATAAGATTAATGGTATTAGTTTAGATTTACATAATAGCGATATTAAAAATATAACAACTGAGTATGAAGATAAGTTTGTTAGTGAAGGTAAATTAATATATAGAATAGACTGTGTAAAGTTGTAAATAATAAATAACTTTGATTAAATTGTAATTTGTTCGTGGTATAATATATAGGTAGGTGAAAACGTGAAAAAAGTTTTAATACTACTACTAATGATCTTTGTATTAACAGGATGTAATATAAAAGAATTAGATAGTGATAATTTTGATATAGTAATAGAATCAATACTAAAAGATGGTAGTTTAACAAATACTATTGGAAGAGGTTATAAATACTATATTCCAGCAGGTGTTAAATTAGTTGAAAGCACTAATTATAATGAAAAACTTCAATATAATAATGATTACTATTATCTATATGTAGATGTAGTTGGATATTATTATAAAACTGAGTATGAATATGAGATAAAAGAAGATGTAGTTTTATCAAAGAAGATTGAACATAATGATAAAAAAGGATATATAGAGATAACTGAGAAAGATGGTATTTATTTTATAGAAGCTCTTTATAATTATGCAAAAATTGAAGCATATGTTAATGAAAAAAATTTAAAAGATAGTTTTCTAAATATAATGTATACATTATCATCAGTTAAGTTTAATGATTATGTAACAGAACTTATGTTGAAGAAAGATATATTAAGTTTTAATGAAGAGAAGTTCGATGCATTTAAATCTAGAAGAAAAAGCGGAAGCTTTCTAGATTATGTAACAGAATTTGATGATTATAAAGAAGAGATTGAAATAGATGGAAATATAGGAAACGAGGATTAGAGGTGTAATATGAGTTTGTTTAATAAATTTAAAAACTTATTTTTTGAAGATGAAATACAAGAAGAAGTTAAAAAAGAAGATAAAGAAATTCTAAAAGAAGAAAAAGTGGATGAGAAGAAAGAAGAACCTATAAAAGAAGAAACAATTATAAAGAATGAACCGAAATTTAAATTTCCAATTGCTTTTGAAGATGAAGATTTCGAATCTAAAGAAGAACCAAAAGACATTATTATGATTGAAAAGAAATACAAGATGCCTGAAGTTCCAAAGAGAGAAGAAAAGGCATTTAAATTAACACCTATTATTTCTCCAGTATATGGAGTATTAGATAAGAACTATAAAAAAGAAGAAGTAGTAAGTGTAAAAGATGGGTTATTAGATAATGAAGTTGAAACAGATATTGATGCTGTAAGATCTAAAGCTTATGGAGTTAAGAAAACAAGAGAAGAAAAATATTCGAACAATGAAATTGAGAGTGTAAAAGAAACCGAAATTAATTTATTTTTAGATAATGAAAA
>CAZPCX010000059.1:0-2796 GCA_964585265.1 uncultured Muribaculaceae bacterium
TTCCTGTCTTTGGACCTTCTCCTCTTGGACCTGTTCCATCAAATCTTGGCATAATTAACTCCTTTCATATACACATGATATCATAACTATTGACATATGTCAATATATAATTATTGTTTTACTTTAAATATACTGATATAATATTTCTATTATGGAGGATTGAATATGATTATTATATTTACTCATATTATGGGATTGCTTATGTCTTTTGAACCGATTACAGATAATGATTATTTTTGGCATGTAGTTATTGGAAAGTGGATTGATGTCAATAAAGCTATTCCAAAACAAGAATTATTTTCTTGGTTTGGAAAATTAAAAGAATATGCATGGACATCTCATGAATGGTTAACAGAATGGATTATGTATAAAGTTGGTGATATTGGATGCATAATATTAATGCTTTTAATATTTGTTGGTCTTTACTATTTAATGACTAAGATGTTAAAAGTAAAGTTCAGCAAGTGGTTAGATTTTAGATTATTTTACTTATTGTTAATGACTGTATTCTTTAAAGTGACTGGTCCAAGACCATATATTATAAGTTTATTATTCTTTGCATTTTTCATATATATATTATTTAGTTATTTAGATAAAGAAAAACCTATATTTAATAAATTAATATGGACTATCCCTATTGTACAAATATTATGGGCAAATTTACATGGTGGATCTTCATCACTACCTTATGTATTTATAATAGGAATATTACTTTGTGATTTTGTATTAAAATTGTTCCCAAAAAGAGAATCACGTTGGGGAAATTATTTATTAGATAAGAAACAAATAAAAACATTATTAATATTACTTGGTGCAATTTTAATTGCAACTTGTATTAATCCAACTGGAATTAAATTATTATTGTATCCATTTACTAATATGGCTGATACAAATATGATTGATATAATATTAGAATGGAAGAGTCCAAGTTTTCATGGTATGTTAGGAATGTATATATTTATATTAATAGCTGTACCAATAGCAACTACAATATTATGTCATAAGAAATTAAAATTCTATGAAATAGCACTACTTGGTTTAATGTTCTATATGTGTTTAAAATCACAAAGATTTATTGGTATGTATGGAATATATAGCACGTGGATAGTTGGAAAATATTTCTTTGTAACTGATGAGATGTATGAAACTATTAGAAAACCATTTATAAAAATTGAAAAATACTTAAAACCATTATTTATAATATTATTAATAGCAGTAATAGGATATACTGCGAAAGTACAAATTGGTAACTTTGACACAGTATATAGCAATCACGGTTATTACAGTGATGAAGCAATAGACAGACTAATAGAATTAGATCCTCAAAGAATGTATAACGACTTTGGTGCAGGAGGATATTTACTTTTTAAATTAAGTGAAAGAAATGTTGAAAATGATGTTAATTTATTTGTATATGGTCTAGGAGATGTATTCAGTAATAATATTCTTCCAGATTCTACAAATTTAGTATATTTGAAAACAGATCCAAAAGAAATGATTGAAAAATATAATTTTGATGTAATGATTACATTTTCAACATCACCATTAAAACAATACTTATATTATAGTGATGATTGGATAGTTGATTATTATGATGACTCAGCATATATATTTATAAGAAAAGGAAGTAATTAATACTTCCTTTTTTTATTTAATATTAGTTTCTTTAACCAAATATATTGGTCTCTTCTTAGTTTCCAAATGAACCTTAGATAAGTATATTCCTAATATACCTATTATAAATAATTGAACACTACTTATAAATGTAATAATAGCAGATATTACTAATAAATTAGAAATAAGTACTCCCATAATAGCTTGTATAATTATTATAACAATCATTATAAACGCAGCTATACCAAATAATATAGATAACAATATAGATATCATAAGTGGTGCATTTGAGAATGAAACAATACTTTCAATAGAATATACAAATAACTTAAAGAAAGACCATTTAGTATTACCGGCTACTCTTTCTACATTTTTATATTCCAACCACTTAGTATTATAACCTACCCATGAGAATAATCCTTTAGAATATCTATTATTTTCTCTTAATTCTAAAATTGAGTTAACCATTTGTCTAGTCATTAACCTGAAATCTCTAGCTCCATCTACTATATTTACTTTAGATATTTTATTAATTATCTTATAGTAATTTTTAGCAAAGAAACTTCTTAACTTAGGTTCCCCTTTTCTAGATACTCTTCTCAATCCAATACAGTCATAATCACCTTTAGTTATATCTTTATACATGCTTTCTAATAATTCTGGTGGATCCTGTAAATCAGCATCCATTATTGCTATATAATCTCCTCTAGAATGCTCTAAACCAGCAAGCATAGCAGCTTCTTTTCCAAAGTTTCTAGAAAAAGATACATACTTAACTCTCTTGTCTTCAACAGATAATTTTTTTAACACTTCTAGAGTCTTATCTTTAGATCCATCATTAACAAATACAAACTCGAAATTAATATTCATCTTTTTAGAAACCTTACATATTTCTTTATAAAAAAATGGTAATGCTTCTTCTTCATTATAACAAGGCACAATTACACTTAACATAAAATCACCTCAAAATAATTATATCATAAAAAAAAGAACTTTTATAAAGCTCTTCTTGCTAATCCTAATACTTTTGCTTTAGAATCTAGATTTAAATTTTCTTTAGTTCCCCAATAAGCATTTGGATTACTAATATCCGGAATATATTCAGCAATATATTCTTCCATAAATGCGTCTAATCTAAAGGCATCATCATATATTTGTTGTACAGATTTTATGTTATTTATA
>CAZPCX010000060.1:0-2791 GCA_964585265.1 uncultured Muribaculaceae bacterium
TATTGTTAAAATGATTCAAGGACCAATTAATTTTAGTAATTCAAGAGTAAATCAAGTTGATGGTTATACAAATATGAGTGTTATCGATGATTATTTATATTATATAGATAGCAATGAAGGACACAAATTATATAAGACTACTGGCGATACAAGAACAATAGTAATTGATGCTTCAATATATGAAATATATATCGAAGACGAATATATATATTGTAAATATTCCGATTACAATAAGCCAGGAGTATATTTATTAGATAAGACAGGAAAAGAATTAAAGCAGATAACGGATAAAAATATAGTAGAATATATAGTTAGATAATAAAAATAACTTGCTATGCAAGTTATTTTTTTGATTGTTTCTTTAATAGATTTCTAATTTCTGTTAATAGTTCTTCTTCTTTACTGGGGATTATACTTTTTGCTTTTTCTTCTTCTTTTTTGATAAACTTATTCATTATTTTAATAACTATGAATATACATAATGCAATTATTGTGAAGTTAATTATACTTTGTAAGAATGAACCATATCTTACAACTGCATCTCCTACTTTGAAGTATAAGTTATTAAAATTAATTCCTCCTAGTATAATTCCTATTAATGGCATAAATATGTCATCTACAATAGACGTTATTATTTTTGAGAATGCAGTTCCTATAACTACTGCTACAGCTAAATCTAAAACATTACCTTTTGATATAAATGTTTTGAATTCTTTAACGAATATTTTCATTTTTTCTTTCATTGCTCCTCCTATATATAGAATAACATAAAAAGTTATATTAATATATATTAGTATATTATTATATGTTTAAAGTGGCTTATAACAAATTAATTATGATATAATAATTGTAATAGAGGGTGAAGTATATGAAACAAAAATTTGTTGCAGTGTTGTTAGGAACCGATGCAAATTCATACGGAATGGCAAGATCATTTTATGAAGAGTATAATATTAAATCAATAGTATTGGGGAAAGCAAGATTATATGCTACGAAATATAGCAATATTGTGCAAGTTAAAACTTTTGATAATTTTGATAAACAAGAAGTATTCATTGAAAAAATCATGGAGATAGCAAAAGAAAATAGTCAAAAATATGAAAAAATGATATTAATTTCATGCGGTGACGGATATACAGAGTTAATAGTTAATAACAAAAAGAAGTTAGAAGAATATTTTGTTGTACCTTATGTTGATAAAGATTTAAAAGAAAAACTTGAAAACAAAGAAAACTTCTATTTGATGTGTGAAAAATATGGACTAGAATATCCAAAAACATATATTTGTACTTATAAGAATAAAAATAAAATAAATATACCTTTCGGTTATCCGGTTGCAGTTAAGCCTTCGAATAGTATTTCATATTTAGATTGTTCTTTTGTTGGAAAGAAAAAGTCGTTTAAGGCAAACAATGAAAAAGAATTAAAGGAAATAGTAAAAAGAATATATGGATCAAAGTATAGAGATAATGTCATTATTCAAGATTTTATACCTGGCGATGATAGTTCTATGTATGTTTTAAACTGTTATTCAAACAAAAAGGGTGAAGTAAAGGGGATGTGTTTAGGTCATGTTCTTTTAGAGGAATATTCACCTGGTAATATAGGTAATTACACTGCAATAATATCGACTGGAGAATCAGAAATATATAAACAAACAAAAGAATTTTTAGAAAGAATTAAGTTTGTGGGTTTTTCTAATTTTGATATAAAATATGACGAAAGAGACAAAAAATATAAGTTTTTTGAAATAAACATAAGGCAAGGAAGAAGTAGTTACTATGTTACTGGGTGTGGAATGAATATGGCAAAGTTTTTGGTAGATGAATATATATATAAAACAAACAACAAGATTGTATACAATGAAAACGAATGGTTATGGTTAGGAGTTTCCAAAGGTGTGGTATTGAAATATGCAAATGAAAGTCAAAAACAAAAGATTAAAGAAATGATTAAAAACAGAAAATATGGACATACTCTTATATATAAAAAGGATATTAATATACGTAGAATGATACTAATTTCAAAATTATATGGTGTTTATAAAAACAACTATAAGCTTTACTATAATAAGAGAGGTATATTTGAATGAAAGATTTTTTAGGAATTTTAGGAGGATTAGGCCCTGAATCTAGTGCGTATTTTTATAAAATGATAATATCAAAAACAAAAGTTAATAATGATCAAGATCATATAGATATGGTTATTATCAATCATGCAACAATTCCAGACAGAACAGAATATATAATGGATAATAGTAAGGATAGTCCGCTAGATTACCTTGTAAATGATGTTAAAACACTTAATAATTTAGGAGCATCACTAATTGCCATTCCTTGTAACACATCGTTTTATTTTTATGAAAAAATGAAAGAGCAAAGCAAAGTAAAAATACTGAATATGATTGAGGACACTATTTTGTATTTAAAGCAAAATAATATAAAGAAAGTATTTATTTTTGCAACACAAGGAACAATTGCTTCTGAGCTATATCAAAAAGAGTGTGATAAGAATAATATTGAATATTTTGTCCCGGATTCACAAATGCAAAATGACTTAATGAGTTTAATCTATGATAATGTTAAAACGGGCCAAAAGATTGATGTTAAAAGATTTAATTCTATAGTTAGAAGTGCGAAAAGGAAAAAGATTGATGCAATAATACTTGGATGCACTGAACTTTCTATAATTAAAGATAAATTAAAGTTAAGTAATTTCTTTGTTGATCCGCTAGAGATAGAAGCTGAAATAATAATAAAATTTTACAAAAAGCAAATTAATTCCTAAAAAG
>CAZPCX010000061.1:0-2727 GCA_964585265.1 uncultured Muribaculaceae bacterium
GGATATACATTAAATGGAACAACATGTTCTAAAACAACAACAGATGCAATTAATCCAACATATAGTTGTACAAGTGGTTATACTCTAAATGGAACAACATGTAATAAAACTATTAGTGTAACAGATTCAAAGGCAGCAAATATAACATATAAAACAATATCAACTAAGGAATACAAATGGAGTACTAATAAAACAATAGATGGATGGATATCAACAGGTAAAACTAGATTAATAGAAGTTTAATTGGATGCTTAAAAGCATCCTTTTTTTGTGTTATAATTTATATATGGAGGGATTATTATGTATGTTGATGTTTTAACGCAAATTAATATGTCTGAAGATAAGTTGTTTACATACTCAGTACCCTCTAGTTTAGAAGATAAAGCAAAGATTGGGGTAAGGGTTATAATACCTTTTGGTAATAAACAAATTGAAGGATTTATAATGGGTTTTAGTACTAAAAAGGATTTTGAAATAAAAGATATAATTGACATTGTAGATGATGAATCTTTATTAACTGAAGAAATGCTTTCTTTAGGTAATTATATGAGCGAAACTTATTTAGAATCTCTTATTAATTGTTATAAAGCTATGCTTCCTTCTGCACTTAAATTTAATAGCAAAACAAAGATAAAGACAGAGAAGTATATTATAATAAATAAATTACAAGAAGTGAGTAAGAAAAGTGAAATAAATATAATTAATATGTTATTAGAGAATAAGAAAGTTAAGAAGAGTGAAATAAAAAATAAAGTAGCTTTAAAGAATTTATTAGAATTAGAAATATTAAAAGAAATTGAAGAAGAACAATATAGATTAAAAGATAACTATAAACCATATGATAAGTTTATATTAACTAAATTGCAACAAAAAGCATATGAAGATATTAAAGATGGAAAAGAATCTATATATTTATTAAGAGGGGTAACTGGATCTGGTAAAACCGAAATATATATGGATTTAATAGAGGATGTTATTAAGTTAAATAAAGATGCAATTATGTTAGTACCAGAAATATCTATTACTACTCAATTAATTGAAAGATTTAAAGGTAGATTTGGTTCTTCAGTAGCATTAATTCATAGTGCTTTAAGTGAAGGTGAAAGATATGATGAATATAGAAAGATAAAAAGGGGAGAAGCACACATTGTAATTGGTGCTAGAAGTGCCATATTTGCTCCTGTTTCTAATCTTGGCATTATTATTATAGATGAGGAACATGAAAGCTCTTATAAGCAAGAAAATGCCCCTAGATACACTACTTTAGATATTGCTATGGAAAGAATAAAATACAATGATGCTAAGCTTGTTTTAGGTAGCGCTACACCATCTTTAGAGAGTTATGCAAGAGCAAAGACAAATAAGTATAAATTAGTAGAATTATTAGAAAGAATAAATAAGAGAGATTTACCAAAAGTAGAAGTAATAGATATGAAAGAAGAAATGAAAAAAGGTAATATTATTCTTTCAAGATCTGCAAGACAAAAAATAGAAGATAGATTAATTAAAAAAGAACAAATAATGATTTTATTAAATAGAAGAGGTTATTCTAATTACATGATATGTAATGAGTGTGGTGAAGTATTAAAATGTCCGAATTGTGATATAAGTCTTACATATCATAAAATAGATAATTCTATGAAGTGTCATTATTGTGATTATAATATACAAAAACCATTAGTGTGCCCAAATTGCAATTCAAAACATATAACTTTAAGAGGTAACGGAACTGAAAAGATAGAAGAATATTTGCAAACTAATTTCAAAGATATTAAGATAGTAAGAATGGATAGAGATACAACTACTAAAAAAGGATCTCACGAAAAGATTATTAGTGATTTTAATGATAAAAAATACGATGTATTACTTGGTACTCAAATGATAGCTAAAGGACTTGATTTTGAAAATGTTACTTTAGTATTAATATTAAATGGGGATTACAGTTTAAATATTCCTGATTATAGAAGTAGTGAAAAGACATTTCAATTATTAACACAAGCATCTGGAAGAGCAGGAAGAAAAGATAAAGAAGGAGAAATTGTAATACAAACATATAATCCTAATCACTATTCTATATTATGTGCTAAAGATCATAATTTTTTAGCATTCTATAATATGGAGATGGCAATTAGAAAAAAATTAAAATATCCACCATTTTGCTTTATAGTAGCAATAAGAGTTATAACTAGTAATTATGAACTAGGTAATTCTTTAATCGATAAGATTAATACATATTTAAATAGTAACTTAAATGAAGAATATGTTATATTAGGTCCTTCTATATCTTTAAAAATAAATAATAGATATAAATTCCAATGTATTATTAAATATAAAGATAAAGAATTATTATATAAAGTATTAAAAGATATTCAAAATCATTACAAAAATTCAAAAGTAAAATTAGAAATTGACTTTAATCCATTAAAACTATGATTTTTATAATAAAATCATAGTTTTTTGTTGTTTACAATAAATCTTTATGTTATAATCTTATTTGTCTAAAAAAAACATGAATATGGATTTAAATATCTAGTGCTTAGTAATAAGTGATATTTAAAGAAGAAGTATTCAGGTGGAAAAAACGAAGGAGAAGAAAAAATGGCAGTAGTTTCAATGAATTATTTACTAGAAGCAGGTGTTCACTTTGGACATCAAACAAAAAGATGGAATCCTAAAATGAAGGAGTATATTTTTACAGCAAGAGATGACATACATATTATAGACTTA
>CAZPCX010000062.1:0-2715 GCA_964585265.1 uncultured Muribaculaceae bacterium
AATGAAAAAGATGATGAAAATGTATAAAAGTGGCAACCTTAAATTACCTTTTTAACAAAGACAATATTTAGTGAAATAATATAAATATAATAGTAAAGAAAGAAAGAGGGAAAAAATGAATTGTAAAAATTGTGGTATTCTATTAACATCAGGTGATAAATTCTGTAAGAATTGTGGAGCACCAGTACAAACAAATGAACAAACTTATAATGAACCTGTACAACCAATTAGTCAACCAACTCAACCGGTATATAACAATGTACCTGTACAACCAGTACAAACACCACCAATAATGAATAATTATTCACAGCCAGTACAACAACCAAGCAATAATCAACCATTTGATAATATGCCATCTAATAAGTCTAATCCTATAGGAATAATTTTAATTGTATTATTAGTTATTGGAGTATTAGTTGGAGGATATTTTGGAGTTAAATATTTATTAACTAATACTAGTAATTTATTTTTATTTGGTAAAAAAACGAATGAAAACGAAGAAACGATTGATGGTGAAAACGAAGAAACAATTGATGTTTTAGTTGGTGATTATACATTTAAAGTTCCAAAAAAATATGAAGAATTAATAGAAATGTCTGATGGAAATGATTCTATTTCAATTGGAGATGAAGATAATTTTTCTATATATATGTCAATAGTTGACAAAGCTAATTTAAATAATGAAGAAGATCGTAGTGCAGCGGAAATGCTTATTTCATTTTCTCTTATTATGGCAGATGATATTGAACTTGAAGAAGAAAATGAGTTATTTGGTAAAGATATGATTAAAGTTAGTGCAAATACGTATGTTGAAGATGAAGATATTTATATGGATACGATTTCTGCGTTTTCAACATTCAATTCTGATAACTCAATACTAATTATTATTAATACAATTGATAATGTTGATGACTTATTTGATGAAACAATTGGAATGATTGAACATTTGTTTGAAGAATAATATTTGTAAAAAAGATCTCTTAGAGATCTTTTTGTTTGTTTATAATTGTTTTAAGCAATACTTTGCTTTTTTCACTACCAATATCATATCTATCAATATCACAAGATTGTAGTGTTCTTCTTATAGAATAATTATTAGTGCTTAACATTAAGTTTTTTATATTTTTAATGCATTCTTTATCATTATCTTTATATTGTTTATAAAACTCTAAAGAAGTGAAGTAAGAGTATATATTTGAATACAATGTAGAATATTTTTTATTTAATACATTGTATTTTTCATTCAATGTATTGTCTTTAAACAATACATTGAAATCATTTATTGACACTCCTTTTTCTCTTTCAAAATAATTATATAATTTTAATTGATTTAAACATACTTTTGATTTTATACACATTGAGTTATACATTCTTACAAAAGCTTCATTTGAATCTTTATTTAATAATATATTACTATTATATTTATCTTTTAATAAGAATGAACTTAGATATGAAGGTGTTTCTCCTAATATATGTCTTGTATTGGTGTTTTTATCGATGTAGTCATTCATTTCCATATCTATGGCATGTAACACCTCATGTGCTAATATGTACGTGTCATCAAGCTTATTAGTTGAATTAACTAATATATATGAATCCTTATTATTTAATAAGTAGTAACCATATTGTCTATTATTATTACTTTCATTGAAATATATTTTATTTCTATTTACTAAACTATCGTATATTAATCTAAATTTAGGATCTAATTCTTTAAATAACTTCTTGTTCTCTTTTATAGTAAAAGTATTATCATATACTTTATCTGATTGTTCAGAATCATATATATTTAAATCTTTAATATCATCTAAGAACATAGTATTTTGTTTTTCAAACAACTCTGGGTATTTTCTTCTATCAACCATATAATTAACAAATGATATTCTTAAAGCTTTTATATTTATATCATCTAAATTAACTTCTTCTTGTTTTTGGACTTCATTTAACATTTTCTTATATTTATCTATTCTTTTATTCACTTCTATTTTATCAATAGCTAATTTAGTTTCTTTTAATATATTACTTAAGTTTGTTAATTCAATTAACAACTGTTTTTCATCTCTTTTAATAGCCATAATTCACCTTCTTATACGTGAATTATCTTACTCTAAACTTAATGATAAGTCAATTAATGAATAAGCAAGATGATTGATATATTTTTATATCAAATTCATCTCTAAAACCCATCAAATAAAGCCTCAAACTTGATTTTTATTCTATTTTCTGCTATAATCTTTCCCGTGGTGCAGTATTCTAGTAGTTTTTTCTATTTAGAAGACGGGGATAATAACCTTTAAAGAGCACATTAATGAAGCTTCTGGTATTTGCTTCTTACGCCCAGTTTGGGGTTTATACTGGAAGATGAATTAAGGGAATCTATAATGGCATATAGATTAAACCCTTATTTCTTTTCTACTCATCTTGTATGAGGTTGACCTATCATGTGGTGAAAAGCTACGGATAGAGTAGCTTGCCTTGAGCGATTATAGGGGATTATAGATCAAGTAATAATTGTATGCGCGTATAATATTACTATTGCTATATGAAACTATGATTGCAAAATAGACTATAAATAGAAAACTTCGAAGAAAATTCCTAGACTGTACATTGATATTGGATTAAAGTGTGTACTAAGTGGTAATCAAGTCATATAATCAGCGATGATATATTTATTCTTTTAAAAGGGAACTGCATTTTAGTAATAAAATGTAAGAA
>CAZPCX010000063.1:0-2626 GCA_964585265.1 uncultured Muribaculaceae bacterium
ATGGAAAACATTTAAACAGCAAAGAAGGAAAAATGAGTAAATCAAAAGGAGAATTCCTTACTTTGGATTTAATAATTAGTAAAGGATATAATCCTATTGCATATCGTTTTATGTGTTTACAATCTCATTATAGGAAACAATTATTATTTAGTTATGAATCTTTAGATACTGCTGTAAGTGCATATAACAAACTAAAATCTAAAATTAAATCATTAAATAAAGCTGAAGATAAATTAAATGATGATAAATACAATTATTATAAGAATATATTTAAGAGTTCTTTAGAAGATGATTTAAATACTTCTAATGCTTTAACATGTTTATTTGATGTATTAAAAGATAATGATATAAATGATTATACTAAATTGAAGTTAGTATTTGATTTTGAAAAAGTATTATCATTATCATTGTTAGAAGAAAAAGAGATTAATAATGAACTTAAAACAAAGGTAGAAGAGTTAATTAACAAAAGAAATGAATACAAGATAAATAAAGAATATGATAAGGCAGATGAAGTTAGAAAAGAGCTATTAGAAATGGGAGTAACAATAAAAGATAGTAAAGAAGGGACAAGTTACGAAATAAATAAATGACATTATATTTATGCTTTGATATAATTAATATGAAAGTAGAGGGTTAATATGAAGATAACATATGATGGTAATATATATGACTTTGAAAAAGGTATTACCCTTTTAGAAATAAGTAAGAAGTTTAAAGATAAATATAAGTTTGATATTATAATTGCAAAAGTAAATAATCAGATGGTGGAATTAAACAAAGAAATATATGAAGATTGTGAAATTAAGTTTTATGATTTAATGCATCATCAAGGCAACAAAACATATGAAAGAGGATTGTTATTTGTATTTTTCGTAGCAATAAAGAATGTAATAAATGCAGATATTAAAGTAAAACATTCAATTGATAAAGGTATATGCTTTGAATTAAATAATAAGATTAATGAAGAGGATATTTTAAAAATAAAAGAAGAGATGAATAAGATTTCTTCTAATATGATTCCTTTTGAAAGAGTAGTATTAAATAAAGAAGAAGCAACAGATTATTTTAAAAATAATAATATGATTGATAAAGTAGAACTTTTGAGTTATTTAAATAAAGATAATTTAAATTTTTATAAATTAGGTAATTTATATGATTACTTTTATGGACTAATGCCATTAGATACATCTTATATAAAGTATTTTGATATATCTATTATTGATGACTACAATATAGTATTACTATTTCCAAATATATATACAAATGGTGAATTAAGAAAATATGAACATTCTGATAAAGTATTTGATACTTTCTACGATAACTATTTATTTGGAAAGCAAAATAATGTTGAAAGAATACCAGAATTAAACAAAAAGATAAGTGATAATAATATACAAGAATTAATTAATATTAACGAAGATAACCAAAACAATAAGTTAATAGATATTGCAAAACAAATAAAGGATCACAACAATGTTAAAATGGTATTAATTGGAGGTCCTTCATCTTCTGGTAAAACAACAACTGCAAATAAATTAGGAGTATGTTTAAAAGATATAAATCTTATTCCTAAAAGTATATCAATAGATGATTACTTTGTTGAAAGAGAGAATACACCTAAAGATGAAAACGGTAAATATGATTTTGAATCTATAAGAGCACTGGATCTAGAATTATTTAATGATCATTTAAAAAGATTATTGAATAAAGAAGAAGTATTAATGCCTACATTTAGATTTAGTGATGGTAAAAGAGAATATAACAACAAGATGAAACTTAATGATAACGAAATATTAATTATTGAGGGATTACATGCATTAAATGATGAATTAACTTCATCTATAGATAATAATAGGAAGTTCAAAATATATGTATCTCCATTTATAGCGTTAAATATTGATAATCATAATAGAATTTCTACAACAGATTTAAGGTTATTAAGAAGAATGGTTAGAGATAATAGAACAAGGGGATATGATGCATCTAAGACATTGGAAATGTGGAAAAGTGTTAGAAAAGGTGAAGAAAAATATGTATTTCCATTTAAAGATAAAAATGATGTAATATTTGATACCGCTTTTATATATGAAATTGGAGTATTAAGAACTTATTTAGAACCTCTTCTTTCATCTATAAATATAGAAGATATAAACTATAATGAAGCAATAAGACTAAAAGAATTAATGGAAAATGTACTTCCTATAAAGGGAGTAGATATACCAAAGAATTCTTTATTAAGAGAATTTATTGGAAATGAAGATAGGAGTGAATAATATGGCTATAAGAGTAGCAATTAATGGATTTGGTAGAATAGGAAGATTAGCTTTCAGAAGGATGTTTGAAGATAGTGATTTTGAAATAGTTGCTATTAATGATTTAACTGATGCTAAGACATTAGCGCATTTATTAAAATATGATACTGCACAAGGAAGATATAAAGATAATGGTATTACTAATACTGATAACTCTATTGTAGTAGATGGAAAAGATATAAAGATATTTAGTGAAAAAGAACCTAATTTATTACCATGGAGAGATTTAAATATAGATGTAGTATTTGAATGTACTGGTTTTTTTACTTCAAAAGAGAAATGTGATTTACATATTCAAGCAGGAGCTAAGA
>CAZPCX010000064.1:0-2480 GCA_964585265.1 uncultured Muribaculaceae bacterium
CTTCAAATATACCTGTATATTCATTTTTTTCAGTTGCACTTACACTACTAAAATATGTGTGTATTTCTTTAATTGTTCCATTCGATTCATTTGTAATTAAAGTCTCCCAATCAAAATCAATAACGTTATATTCAATTTCTGGTTCTGGAACAATAATCTCTCCACCATCTATATTTGCACTTTCTTCAAATCCGAATAACGATCTCTTTATATCTAGAATAAAGGTAGTTGCAAGACCATGTTTAGATGCTGCTAATTCAGGCATATTTAAATTAAAGTATAACTTCTTTGCAGAATACATATTAGATTCATCAAATAAATCTAAAGCTAAAACAGATAAACACATAGCATTTAAAAATATAAGAAAGAATATTAATACATGACTTATAGATTTTCTAGAATAATCTAAATACTTTTTAATAATTGAATATATTATTATTGGTAATATAAATATTAAAACAAAAAATATATTTTTAAATAAAGTGCTAAATATAGTGTCAGTAAATTGCATTATCTGACCAGCACCAGTTTTAATATTAACAACAGAAAAGAAACTTGTGAAAGTCATAAAATATATCATTTGTGCAGTAAATAATATAGAAGTAATTGATAAAATTATATATGTTAAAACAACATTAATTTTTCTACCAAATACAGTTGATATAAATAACATAAATGTAGCAAATACAATTGAAAAAAATACAATTATAAGTAAATTGGCATCAAAAAAAGTATCGTAAATTGCTAATCTAAAAGATATTTCGCAAAACAATATTGAAATAAACCAAAATAAGAATATAAATATCTTCTTCATTTAGTCACCACTCTCAAATACTTTTGAATAGTAATTTGTATCTAACATATCACTTGATATCTTAAACTTATTATTAATAGTTAACTTTAAATTTTCAAAATATTCATCATTAATATCTGGATATCTATCATATATAACTGTTTCTTTTTTAGATGCACTATAATATCCATATTCTGTAATAAAACTTCTATCAGAGAATATTGCTACACCTTCACTATCTGAGAATAAATCATTACCCATCATTAATCTAGAATCAAATTCTATATTAAATAAATTCAATACCGTAGGTAAAACATCAATACTAGCAGCAACCTTACTTATAACCTTTGGTGATGTTGCAGAATTATATATTAGTAACTTAGATTTATTTACAGAAATAGGCTCACTAAACTCTTCGTCATTTAATTCTTTCATTTCATTTATACTTAAATTATATGGATAATGATCAGTAGAAATAATAATAACCGTATCTTCTAATATTCCCTTTTCAGTTAATAGTTCTATTAATCTTTCCATAGCAAATTCAAATTCTAAATTACAAGCAATATATCCTTTTACTTTAGTAGAATAATCCATGTTCTTAACAATATTCCAATTCTTCTTAACCATTTTATTAAATCTATATTCATAATGAAAATGTCCACTTACAGTAATATAATAAGTCAAAAATTGTTCTTCATCAATATACATATCATAAGTCTTTTCGACAAGATCTAAATCACTAGATGGGAAATTAACAGTCTTAATATTAAATCCACCTGGATCAGTAGTTATTCCAATTTGAGGTCCATCATAATACTTAAATCCATAATTTGGTATATAAGTTCTTCTATCATATATTCCATTTGTCCAGTTATGAAATCCTATTGTATAATAACCAACATCTGAAAAAGAATTACCTATAGTAAATGGGAAATAGTTTCTCTTTGATGCATCAGCACTACCTCCAGAAACACCAATTTTAGGTACAATTGATGTGAACAACATATATTCAGTATCAGTAGTTGACTTTTCAAACTTAGATGGATAATAATTATCAAATACTATTCCATTATTATATAGATTATATAATGTCGGAGTTAACGTTTCATTAATAAATGGAGTATATAAACTCTCTGCTACAATAAATATTAAATTTTTCCCTTCAAACAATCCAGTATATTCATTTTTTTGAGTTCCATTTAAACTACTAAAATATGTATGCATATTCTTAATAGTTTGATTACTTTCATTAGCTATTAAGGAATCCCAATCAATATCCATTACATTATAATCATATTCAGTAATAGCATACTCTTTACTACTCTCATTTGAATACTCAGATGTTTCTTCAGTATTACTTACTAACCTTTTTAAATCTAATCTTAATGTAGTTAATAATCCAAAAGATCTAACTGATTCATATGGATAATATACATTAAAATATAATTTCTTTGGCGAATATAATTCGTCTTCTTTATCAGTTAAATTTAAAGATAATACTGCTAAACAAAAGACATTTAGTAATACTAATAATTTAATAAGAACCTTTACAACATTGTCTTTTGAATAACCAAAATATTTATTTACAAATATATAAACTATTATTGGAAGCAAAAATAATAATATAATAAATATTTTATTCCATAATATCTCGAATATTGCTCTAACGAATGGAAATGCTCCT
>CAZPCX010000065.1:0-2450 GCA_964585265.1 uncultured Muribaculaceae bacterium
AGGTATATTTTCAAAAGTCTTCTTTGAATTTAATAATATATCTATTGCTTCTTTATGAGTTACTCTAGCAGCTTTACTATTAATTAAATCTGTTAGTTTTTTTATAACTCCTAGTTCTACAAATTTATCAAAGAACTGCATTTCTGATTTACCTTTTTCTAATATATATTTTATTATATATTTTAAAAAGTCTTCTTCTACATCCATTACTCCATTAAGATCACAGAACGCTATTTCTGGTTCTATCATCCAAAACTCTGATGCATGTGTTTTAGTATTTGAATTCTCTGCTCTAAATGTAGGACCAAATGTATATACTCTCTTAAATGCTAATGCATAAGCTTCTGCTTGTAATTGACCAGATACTGTTAATGAAGTCTTTTTACCAAAGAAATCTTTTGTATAATCAAGTTTCCCTTTAATATTATCTATATCTAATGTTGTAACCTTAAACATCTCTCCAGCACCTTCACAATCACTACCTGTTATTAATGGTGTATGAACGTATACATATCCTTTATCTTGAAAGTAATTATGAATTGCTTGTGCTGCAATACTTCTTATTCTAAATACCGCTTGAAATAAATTTGTTCTAGGTCTTAAATATCCCATTTCTCTTAAAAATTCTCTAGAATGTTGTTTTGGTTGTATTGGATATGTTTCAGGACAATCACCTAGTAATTCAATTATTTCTAATTGTAATTCAAATGCTTGTTCTTCTTTCGGTGACTTAATTAATGATCCTTTAACTCTAATTGCACTACCAACTTTATATTTTTGTATTTCTTCAAAATTACTTAATTTATTATCATATACTATTTGAAGTGTATTAAAAGAAGTTCCATCAAAAAAATCAATAAAACCATATTCCTTTTGTTTTCTATGATTCTTTATCCATCCTTCTACTATTACTTCTTGATTAATATAATCTTTTAAATATAATTCTTTAACATCTAACAACATGATATCACTCCTATTGGTTATATTATATCATTATTTATTTGTAATTTATTATATTTTTTGTAAACTTATATTCATTTTAATGTCAAAATATAAAATATATTGTATAATTGAATTGGTGATTATATGGATACAATAAAATATGTAATATTAGGTATTATTCAAGGTTTTACTGAAGCATTACCTATTTCTTCAAGCGGACATTTATTTATATTCAGAGAATTATTGAGTTTAGACTTCTTATATGATATTAATTTTGAAATTGTAGTTAACTTTGGTAGTTTAATTGCAATAATGTTATTGTATAAAGACGATATAATAGAAATAGTTAAAGATTTCTTTATGTATATTAAAACTAGAAAAACACAATATAAAGCTAATTTCAAATATGCTTTACTAATTGTATTAGCAACTATTCCGGTAGGTATTATTGGTCTAATATATAAAGATAGCATTGAAAAAGTTATGAGTTTAAAGATGCTTGGAATATCATTCTTAATTACTGCTGCATTTGTATTCTTAATTAGAAATATTAAAGGTAAAAAAGATGATAGTAAGATTAATTGGAAAGATGCTATAGTAATTGGATTATATCAAATAGTTGCATTACTACCAGGTGTTAGTAGAAGTGGTTCTACAATAGCCGCTGGTATGTTTAGAGGTTTAAAAAGAGAATCAGCACTTAAGTTTAGCTTTATGCTATATATTCCTGCTAGTATTGCATCAATGGTATTAGGTGTTAGTGATTTAGTTAAATCTCCAAGATTAGATAGTTTATGGTTTCCATATTTAATAGCAACAATTGGAGCTGGTATAGTTACATATTTCTCATTTAAGTGGTTTAAAAAGATGTTATTAAATAATGGGAAATTAATATACTTTGCTATTTATACTTTCTTACTTGGTATTGCATTATTAATATTCTTTTAAAAAAAAGATGATTATTCATCTTTTTTCTTTGTTTCAATAAATTTATCTACTTCTACTCTATTAATTGATTCGAACTTATCACTTATCTTTTCTGTAGTTACATTTACATCTTTAACATCTTTAGATACTTTATCAATACTTCTAGATAGAGATTCCCATCTTTCTTTATATCTACCAAATTCAACACTTAGTCCTTGTAATTCTTTTTGTATTACAAGAGCATATTTATCTCTTTCAGAGTTCTTAATTACTGATTGTACTACAGTAAGTACTGCCATTAAAGTAGTTGGTGATGTTATCCATACTTTTTTAGTATAAGCATAATTTATTATATCTTGATGATATGCGTTTAACTCTGCAAATAAGGCCTCTGCAGGAAGAAACATGAAAGCTTGGTTAGATGTTACGTTTGGTATTATATACTTGTCTGCAATAGCATCTATATGCTTTTTAACGTCAATTTTAAACTTCTTCTCATAAGCATCTCTTTCCATCTTAGAAATATTCTTATCAACCATGTTTTGATAGTTTTCTAGAGGAAACTTAGAATCTATTGCTAC
>CAZPCX010000066.1:0-2438 GCA_964585265.1 uncultured Muribaculaceae bacterium
CTTTTAATCCACCATTTATAAAAACAACTTTATCGTTTAACTTACCTACTCCTCTACCAGTTGAATCTTGATCATATGTAATTATTTTATTTTTCATTTTTATCACCCATCTAATTATACAATAAAAAAACTATATTTCTATAGTTAATTATATGTACCAAAATCTTTATCTACAATTTGTTCTTTAGAATACTTATATTCTTGTAGTTTTAAATTATCTTTATCTTTAATATATGATTTTACTTTATCGACATCGTCCTTTGTATGCATAGTTTTATTTAAAGTAATTCTAAAGATATAAGGTATATTTGAAGATTCAATTATATTAACGCTATCTTTTATCTTATTAATATCTACTTCTACTCCACACGTTTCACTATATTTTTCGAAAGAATTTTTAATATCCATAGCAAAGTAATCTACAAGATTAAGTTTTATTATTTCTTTTATAAGATCCGGATTAGTACCATTAGTATCTAATTTAATTTTATATCCAATTGACTTAATATTCTTCATTAATTCAATTAATTCATTACCATATATAGTTGGTTCTCCTCCAGTAATAACAACATGTTTTATAAAATTAAATCTATCTTTTAACATAATTAAAACATCTTCTTCAGACTCAACTTCAGTAGTTTTAAATACTATACTCTTATTATGACAATAAGGACATTTAAAATTACATCCACCTAGAAATATTACAAAAGATATTTCATTAGGATAATCAATATAAGACATTTTTTGTAATCCATTTATCATATTATTCCTATTTAAGTACGAATTCAGTTCTATCTTTGTACTCTTCTTTCTTTCCTGGATTAAAGCTCTTAACTGGTCTATAGAAACCTACTACTCTAGTCCATACTTCAGTATCTGCTCCACATTTTGGACATTTTAACACTTCACCAGTTAAATATCCATGTTCATCACATACTGAGAAAGTTGGTGTAATTGAAAAATAAGGTAAACTATAATTTTCAAATGTATTCTTAATTAACTTCTTAGTTACTTCATAATCATCTATCTTTTCACCTAAAAAAGCATGAAGTACAGTTCCGCCAGTATATTTACTTTGTAATCCATCTTGTAAACTTAAAGCTTCAAATAGATCAGTAGTATATCCAACTGGTAATTGTGTACTATTTGTATAATATACTTCATCCTTACCAGCAGTTAAAATATCTGGATATAACTTCTTATCACATTTAGCAAGTCTATAAGCAGTACCTTCAGCAGGTGTAGCTTCTAGATTATATAAACTTCCTTCTTTTTGATATTCAAGCATTTCTTTTCTCATAAAATCAAGAATATCATTAGCAAACTTCTGACCTTTCTTAGTAGTAATATCTTCTGCATCATTAAAGAAGTTTCTTATACATTCATTCATACCATTAATACCAATTGTATTGAAGTGATTTTTCCAATATTCTCCAAACTTAGTATATGTATCTTCTAGATAAACCTTACTATATGGATATAATCCATCTTCTGTATTCTTTTCAATAAATTTTCTTTTAGTTTCTAAAACATGTTTACAAATATTCATAAGTTTTTCTAACTCTAATTTTAAAGTATCCATGTCTTTATATAAGTAACCAAGTCTTGGTAAATTAATAGTTACTACTCCAATACTACCTGTTAATGGATTAGCTCCAAATAAACCTCCACCACGCTTGTGTAAATCTCTTAAATCAATTCTCAATCTACAACACATACTTCTAGTATCTTCTGGTTTCATATCACTATTTATAAAGTTTGCAAAATAAGGTATTCCATATTTACTAGTCATCTTCATAATGTCATTTACAACATCACTATTCCAATCAAAATCTTTAGTCACATTGTATGTTGGAATTGGAAATGAAAATATTCTTCCACTTGAATCTCCTGTCATCATTACTTCACAGAAAGCTTTATTAATCATATCCATTTCATTTTGAAATTCACCATATTTTCTATCTTTATATTCACCACCAATAATAACTGGTTTATCTCTTAATGTAGATGGTGCTTTTAAATCAAGAGTAATATTGAAGAATGGACATTGAAATCCAACTCTAGTTGGTACATTAACATTAAATATAAATTCTTGCATAGCTTGTTTTACTTCTTTATAACTTAAATTATCATATGCAATAAAAGGTGCTAGATATGTATCAAAACTTGATACAGCTTGAGCTCCAGCAGCTTCACCTTGCAAAGTATATATAAAATTAACTAATTGCCCTAAAGCAGTTTTAAAGTGTTTAGCAGGTGCCGAAGAAATCTTGTTTGGTACACCTCTAAATCCTTTAATTAATAATCCTTCAAGATCCCATCCACAACAATAAGTAGAAAGTAATCCTAAATCATGTATATGAATAGCTCCTGTTTCATGTAGTTCTCTTTCTTCAGTTGAAAAAACATGATTTAACCAAAAACTCTTAGTTATATCA
>CAZPCX010000067.1:0-2429 GCA_964585265.1 uncultured Muribaculaceae bacterium
TTTCCATCTACATATAATATATTATCTGCATATTCAATAAGTTCTCCTGGTAATCCGATTATCCTCTTAATTATATATTCATTTCCCAAATCTATAACCACTACATCAAATCTATCTATATTTCCAAGCTTAACACCAATCTTATTTAAAAGCATAATATCTTTCTCAAATAATGTTGGTTCCATAGATTGTTGTCTTACTACAGCTGGTGTAATTATAAAAGTTCTTAATACAATTACAACTAATATTATTAATATATAATCTAATAAATTTCTAGCAAATCCCTTTTTCATTAATACCACCAAAAAATAGGGCTTATGCCCTATTAATTTCTTTCCTTGATTTTGTATTGACTTACTAAATCTTTTAAGAAATATAACTTAGCACGTCTAACTTTACCTTTTTTAACAATCTCTAAAGATGAAATCTTTGGAGAGTTAATAGGAAATGTTCTTTCTACTCCAATACCAGATGATTTCTTTCTAACAGTAAAAGTTTCGCTAACTCCTTTTCCTTTACGAGCAGTAACTACTCCTTCAAATGCTTGAATTCTTTCTCTTTTACCTTCTATTATTTTAGCATTTACTTTAACAGTATCGCCTACTCTAAATTCTGGCAAATTAGGATTAATTTGTCTTTCAGTTATCTTGTCTACAATATTCATAGTCTCTTCCTTTCTTCCCATGATCATTAAAATAAGCGGATCACTTTTTTCACGTCTATAATTTTAACATAAGTAGTAGTTATATGCAATAATTATTTGCTTTTTGAAGATTTTTCTTCTACAATTTCTTCTTTTTCTTTTACATTTAAATTACTAATAATATAAGTAATTCTCTTCTCAATAGATTGTTTATATTCATCATTTAGTACTTTATCGTAACTAAAGAATACTAATTGTCTAATTCTTTCAGCTTCATCCATTACAAGCTTATCATTATCATCATTGTCACTATCTTCTAATAGTAACTTCAATATCTTTTGTAATCTTCTTTCAATATTCTTCTTAGCAATTTTCTTTACAAATATTGGATCAACTACAATCATTCTTCTAACATCAATTATATCATTTCTCTTTGCATTATTTTTTGGAGAGAAATCATAACCATTTAATTCTTTTATAACTGCATCTTTTTTCTTTTTATCTCTAACAACAACATATTTAATATTCTCAATTAAATCTGGTCTTTTTTCTTTTGTTTTCTTTACACTTTTTCTTTTTCTATATATATCAATATTCTTATGATTTCCAGATACTAATACTTCTGGAACTTCTAAATCATTATATTTTCTTGGTTTGGTGTATTGAGGATAATCTAGCAACCCATTTTGAAAAGAATCTTTCTCATATGATTCCTTTTCAATAACTCCATCTACTAATCTTACTACAGAATCAGTTAATACCATTGCTGGTAATTCTCCTCCGGTTAATACATAATCACCAATACTTATTTCCATATCACATATAGATCTTATTCTCTCATCAAAACCCTCATAATGTCCACAAATAATTATTAAATGTTTTTCTTTAGATAAACTATTTGCCATCTTTTGATTTAACGTAATACCTTGAGGTGTCATAAGTATAACCTTAGAGTTATCCTTTTGAAAATGTTTAACAGCATCAAATATAGGTTGACATTTTAATACCATACCAGCTCCACCACCATATGGAGTATCATCAACCTTCTTATTATTATCATCTGAGAATGTTCTAATATCTGCTACATTTATATTTAATATTTTCTTTTCAATCGCTCTCTCTATTATAGATTCATTAAAAAAACTAGAAAACATATTTGGAAAAAGAGTTAATATATCTATCTTCATTTTACCAGTCCCCCAACGTTCTTAACATATATACATTTATTTTCGTTATCTATATTCTCAATGTATTCATCTACAAAAGGAATCATACTATCATCTGATAATACTATTATCTTATATTTATTATTCTCATCTATTCTCTTAATTAAGTATTCTTTATCATTAAATATAACTTTATAATCAATATAATCTTCAGCTAGATATTCAATATCAATAGTATCTTTATCAATATATACATCTGAATTCTTCAAGTATTCAATATCATTTATATTATCAATATCTTTTAACTTAAGCATATCATATTGTTTATGAACTCTATGACTTACAATCTCATATTCTTTATCTTTAATATATATATTCATAGATGGAATAAAAGCTAAATCTTTTCTACTAAAATTACTAATTATTCTTATCTCACCTTTTATTCCATGAGTATTAACATACTTACCAATCTTTATTAGATTCACTATATCACCTGCTCAATTCATATAAAACAATTGATGTTGCTACTCCTACATTTAAACTTTCACATTTATCATTTATATTAATTTTAATACTGTTATCACAAATGTTTAACAAATATTCTTCAACACCCGTTCCTT
>CAZPCX010000068.1:0-2351 GCA_964585265.1 uncultured Muribaculaceae bacterium
TATTCATTGGTGTCCCGTGTAGGGCTTGAACCTACGACCCACTGATTAAGAGTAATATTAAATTATTCTATCTCTCCTTTATACTTCTATCTACTTCTCTATTATTGTATGATGGTAATTCTCCTTCTTGTTTATATCTAGATACTGTATATATAACTGGATATAAATATAATTTATTGTCTTTGTATTTATAGAAATTTAAATCCTGTGATTTAGTAATAAACATAGATAATGTAGTCATTTTATTTAATGATGGATATTTATTTAGCATATCTATATATGAATTTAAATGATTTATATCAAAGTTATTATTATTTATTATTTTCCCATAACATATTACTTTATCATTAGTACTTTTAAAAAAATCATAAATAATATCACTGTTGTCTTTAGTCTTTTGAGTAAATACATCATTAAATATAATACTTCCATCTTCTTGTTTATTTCCAAACATTAAAAATGTAGGATATGTTTTTTTAGATGTTAAATTCATTAATTTTCTGCATACTTCTTCAGGTAGTATTATCTTTTGATCTGATACATTAAATAAAGATGTATCTTGAATTACATTGTTTATTAAATTATAATCAGGTTTATTTTTAGATAATATTTCTATTATTTTTTGAATTGATTCATTCATAAATACTCCTCTTTTATATACATAATAATTATATCATAATTTAAAAAATAATCTTTGACATAACAAATAAAAGATGGTAGTATATAATTCATTAAAAAGAAGTGAGGATGAATATGGAATATTTATTTTTAAACGGTATGTTTATATGGATTGGAACAGTATTAACTAGTTTTGGAACGATAGTAGTAAATGATATGAGAAAGTATAAAGATGCTGCTGAAAAAGGTTATAAATTAAATGTTAATAGATATGATTATGATACAAATAAAATTGCTGAAAATAAAAAACTAGCAGTAATATTATTGTTGCCAGTAGTTAATGTTATATATGCATTAATAAATACTGTTAAATACTATAATGAAAAACATGCTTCAGCAAATAAATTACTTTTTATGAATTGTTTAGTACCAATGAATGAAGATGAAAAAAAAGAATATAACGATAATCCCTGTATTTTAAATGCTATGAAAATAAGTATGAATATAGCAGATGAAAAACAAATAAATGATAGTATTAAATTTGATACACAAAAATTAATTAATAAACAAACAAGAATAGATAATGTAAAAGAACAAGAGAGATTAATAGCAGAAAGAAAAATATTAATAGATGAATACAATAGATTTATTGAAAAAAACAAAGAACTAACAAAAGAATTTATAGAAAAAGTTGCTGCTGAAAACGGTGTAAATAATGGTTTCTCTGAAAAATCAATAGAAGAAGCAAATACTACTATACCAATTAATAATATTGAAATAATTAATATTAACGAAAGAAAAGATTTAGATGATGGAATGGTAACATATACGAAGAAAATTAAACATTAAAAAGGAGAAATAAATGTCAAAAAAAAATGATGAATTAAATGAATATATTGAATATAATATAGGATATGCAATAGCTAAAAAACAATATGAAAAAGAAGCAAATTCAATGTTAGAAAAAAAGCAATTACTAGAAACAAAAAAAGAACTTTTAAAAAAAGAATTAGAAGAATGTGAAAAAGATTTAAGTAATGTAAATGATTCTATTTATTACTTTAATTTTGTTAATCCATTAGAAGATTTTTATAACGATTTTCTTACAAAAGATGAAATAGTAGTAAAAAGAAAGAAAAGGAAATGATTTAATCATTTCCTTTTTATCTATACAAATCTTGCAAATTACTACCATCTAAATTCATATTTCTTGTTATTGCTATTAACTTATTAAAACTTGAATCTTGATAATAATCTAATACATAAATCTTATCATTTAATATATTAATATAAAAACCATACGAATAAGAATCATATATCTTTATATCACTTGATCCATCTATACTAATAGTATATATAGAATAATCCCATGAATAAGTAGAATAATCAAATTCACCATAAGTTACATAAGTTAATATATTGTCATATGAATTAATTCTATTAATATCAGTTCCATCAGATACTCTTATATTTTTAATATCAGTTCCATCTTCTTTACAAGATTTAATATTATCGCTTTGATCTAAATATATAATTCTACCTTTACCAATTATAAATTGATCAATTTTATCATTTAATATTTGTTCTTTATTTGTACCATCAACATTAGCTCTATACATATAATTATTAGAATCGATATAATATAATTTATTATTAAATACTACGCTTAATCCATTAGCACTTACTCCACTAACTATTTCTTCTTCATTACTACCATCTAAAGATGCTCTATA
>CAZPCX010000069.1:0-2190 GCA_964585265.1 uncultured Muribaculaceae bacterium
GGTGGATCAATTATATATAGACAAAGAGGAACAAGAATATTTGCAGGTAATAATGTTGGAAAAGGTAAAGATGATACTTTATATGCAAAGGTTCCTGGATTTGTAAAGTTTGAATTTAAAACAAAAGATACAAAACAAGTTAGTGTTTATGATACAAAACAAGCTTAAACTTGTTTTTCTTTAATTTGAGGTGAATTATGTTTATTGATGAAGTTGTTGTTAAGGTATTAGCAGGAGACGGTGGAGATGGATGCACTGCTTTTAGACGTGAGAAGTTTATTCCAAATGGAGGACCTTTTGGGGGGAACGGCGGAAAAGGTGCAAGTATTATATTTAAGGTTGATCCTGGTTTGAAAACTCTTCTTGATTTAAAATTTAGAAAGATATTTAAAGGTAATAAAGGAGAGAATGGTTCTGGTAAAGTTAAAACTGGTAGAGATGCAGAAGATATAATAATTAAAGTGCCACCAGGAACAACAATAGTAGATAATGATACTAATTTAATAATAGCAGATTTAAAATATAAAGATGAAGAGGTTATGGTGGTTAAAGGTGGAAGAGGAGGAAGAGGTAATAAAGCTCTTGCAACTTCTTCTAATACTGCTCCTGATGTATCTGAAAAAGGAGAACCTGGAGAAAAAGCAGAATTAAGAATTGAATTAAAGTTAATAGCTGATGTAGGGTTAGTTGGATTACCAAGTGTAGGTAAATCAACTATATTATCTAAGATATCGAAAGCACAACCAAAGATAGCAGCATATCACTTTACAACTTTATCTCCTAATCTTGGAGTTGTTACAACAAGTGATAATAGGGTATTTACTGTTGCAGATTTACCTGGATTAATAGAAGGTGCATCTAAAGGTGATGGATTAGGATTCGACTTTTTAAGACACGTAGAGAGAACAAAGATAATAGCTCATGTAATTGATATGAGTGGACTAGAAACTGATCCTTATGAAGCATATTTAACTATTAATAAGGAATTAAAAGAATACAGTGCTGTATTAGAATCTAAATCAAAGATAATAATAGCTAATAAGATGGATGTAGAAGGTTCTAAAGAGAAATTAAAAGAATTTAAGAAGAAAGTAAAATTTCCAGTATTTGAAATAAGTGCTATTAATAATGAAGGATTAGATAATGTAATTATTGAGTTAGCAAATATATTAGATAAAGAACAAGAAGTAGTATTATATAATGATGAATCATACTTGAGTCATGTATTATATAAGTTTAAAGAAGAAAAACCATTTATTATTACAAAAGAAAACAGTAAGTGGGTTATTAGTGGTGAAAGAGTAGAGAAGTTATTTAAAATGACTAAATTTACATCGGAAGAAGCAATAAGTAGATTCACTAAGAAACTTAGAACTATGGGTATTGATGAAAAGCTTAAAGAGATGGGAGCACAAGAAGGAGATACTGTTAAAATACTAGGTTATGAATTTACGTATATTGATTAAATATAGATAAAAGCTCTTGATATTCAAGAGTTTTTATTGTATACTTCTTAAGTAATTTGTCCCAGTAGCTCAGCTGGATAGAGCAATGCCCTTCTAAGGCATCGGTCGGGAGTTCGAATCTCTCCTGGGATACCAATTTATATAAGCATATAAGGGGGATATATGGTGAATGAAAATTTAAATATATATAATATTTTTAAAAGTAGATTATCAAAATTAAAAGTTGATGATTTTTTTGATTGTAAAATGAATTATGAAGGCGATCAATTAAGATGTGAATTAGAATATTTAGAAGAAGGATATAGTATTTATGAAAATAAATTATTATGTATTAAAAAAATTGAGTCTTTTGATAAAGAAAAACAAGCTGAGTCTTTAAATAATATAAAGAGAATATTTGAATTAGAAAAATTTACTGAAATGCAAAAAATGATTACTGTAATATCTTATGGAGCTTTATTAGATAATTTTTCTTATATTAATGATAGAAGTTTTGATGAAATAATTATGTTATCATTTGTTTCAAGAAATTTATCAAGTGAAGATTATAATGATTATATGGGAATTATTAGTGATGAAAGTGTTTCAAAGTCAATAATTCAAAAATCAGATAAGCTTAGTGATAGAATAAACATTGCATATAGTATTATGGATTCAATTGATAATTGTAATGTTATTGTTGATAGTAAAGAAAACTATAATTTTTTTATAGATAATGCATTAG
>CAZPCX010000070.1:0-2174 GCA_964585265.1 uncultured Muribaculaceae bacterium
TTGGTTCATTAATAATTCTTTCAACATCTAATCCTGCTATTTTACCAGCATTCTTAGTTGCTTGTCTTTGATAATCATTAAAATATGCAGGAACAGTTATAACAGCTTTAGTAACTTTTTCTCCTAAATATCCTTCAGCATAATCTTTCATATAAGAAAGAATCATTGCACTAATTTCCTCAGGAGTATATTTCTTACCTTCAGCTTCTACCTTCTTATCAGTTCCCATTAACCTTTTAATTGATGAAATAGTATTTAAATTAGTAATCATTTGTCTTTTAGCTGAATCTCCTACTATCTTTTCACCATTTTTAAACGCTACAACAGATGGAGTAGTTCTTCCCCCTTCTGGATTTGGGATAATCTTAGCTTCCCCTGCTTCAAAAATACTTACACAACTTGCAATTGTATTTGCATTTGGTTTTTTAGGATTACTCATCTTTCTTCTCTCCTTTTCTATTTACTCTTACTAATGAGTGTCTTATTACTTTATCTTTATACATATAACCTTTTTGTAATACTTCTAATACAATATTATCCTCTTTATCTTCAACACAATCAGTCATTATCGCTTCATGATATTCAGAATTAAATTGTTCATTTAATGCTTTAATCTCACTAACTTCATATACCTTTAATATATTGAACATATTAGAATATACCATCTTAAATCCCTCTAAGAACTTCGACAATTCATCACTTAAATTTTCATCATCTAACTTAATAGCTCTTTCAAAATTATCTATAATTGGAAGAATTTCTAATATTATTTCTTCATTTGCATATTTAAGCATCCTATTAAATTCTTCATCTTTTCTCTTTTTATAATTTTGCAATTCTGCAGCACTTCTTAATAACTTATCATTTAACTCTTCTTTTTCTTTTATAATACTTTCAATATCAATTACATTCTCTTTCTTCTTCATATTACCTCTCAATCTTTTCTTTAATAAATTCAAGTAAACTTACAACCTTATCGTATTCCATTCTTTTAGGCCCAATTATAGCAATAGTTCCCTCACCATTATCAGAATGATATTTAGTTTTAATAACAGTAACATCATCATCAAATTTAGATTCAGAACCAATGTATACATTTACACCATTATTAGTCTCTTCAATACAATCTACAAGATTCTTATCCTCAAACTTATTAATAATATTTCTAATCTTATCAGAGTCATTAAATTCAGGTTGATTTAATATATTAGTCTTACCAACAAAATGACAACTATTATTTGTTTTAGCAAAGTCATTAAACGCATTATAAAATGCATTATATATCATCTCATGTTGTTTAACATACTTACTAATTACAGGTTTTATTTCATATTCCAATTTAGAACTTACTTCATCAATTGGTGTTCCTACTAATAATTCATTAATAAGATCAACCATCTTCTTAATATCATTCATATCTATATTTGTTAATGAAATAATCTTATCTTCAGTATGTCCTTTATCTGTAATTACAATTGCTACTAATTCAGTATCATTAATTGGTATTACCTCAACCTTTTTTAACTTATCAGATGAATTGTCTCCTAATACAACAGATGTATATGCTGTCATTTGAGATATTATCTCAATACTCTTAGTAATTGCATCATTCAAATCTAATTCCGTATTATGGAAAATAGTTTGAAGTTTTAACATTTCATCACCAGTCATATTCTTTGGTTCCATTAAATTATCTACATAATACCTATATCCTTTTTCACTAGGTATTCTCCCAGAAGATATATGAGTCTTCTCTAAATATCCATTATTTTCAAGTTCAACCATTTCATTTCTAATAGTTGCACTAGAACATTTAATGTTATCACAAATAGACTCAGAACCAACTGGTTTAGCAGTTTTAATATGTTCCTCGATAATAACCTTTAAAATTTCTGATTGTCTTTTACTAAGCATAATACCACCTCTTTAGAAGTACACATAAATTATAATATAACAAATTAGCATTGTCAATAGTTGAGTGCTAATTTTATGTAAAATAAAAAGGATCCTTATAGATCCTTTTGAAATAAGTATTTATAATAATTACTATCTAATATTTTCTTAGAAAAGTAAAAACTATTGAACACATTATTATTCACACTTTCTACATAATTTTCTCCAACAATTATCCCTTCATTTGGTGTAAAAGTATTAGTATTCTTAACATATCTTCC
>CAZPCX010000071.1:0-2138 GCA_964585265.1 uncultured Muribaculaceae bacterium
GCATATATATGACCTGCTATATGATGCACCGGTATTAATGGTTTTTCATATACAAACGATAATGTCTTAGCAGCTTGTATTCCAATTAATAATGATCCTATTAATCCAGGACCATATGTAACAGCTATTAAATCAATACCATTCATAGTCATACTTGCTTTTTCCAATACTTCTTCTAGTACTAATGTAATGTTTTCTATATGATGTCTACTTGCTATTTCAGGTACAACTCCACCATATATTTTATGAATATCCATTTGTGTTAAAACAACTGTAGCTATTTCATCAGTTCCATTCTTAACAATACTTACACTTGTTTCATCACAAGAAGTTTCAATTGCTAATACAAATATATCTTTCATAAATCACAACTCTCTATACATTAAATGTGCATCTAAAGTACCATTCTCATAATATTTCTTTCTAGTACTTATAATTTTAAAATTATGCTTTTTATATAATTCTACAGCTGCAACATTATTTGTTTTTACTTCCAAAGTAATACTTTTACATCCGTTTTCTTCACATATTTTAAGCATCTCTTCTAACAGACTAGTTCCAATAAGCTTTCTTCTATAATTAATATGCACAAATAAATCTACTATTTCTGCTCTATCTCCTAATAAATGAAAAGAAAGAAATCCAATTAACATATCTTTATCTTCATATACTAAACATCTGCTTCTCTTATCAAACATATAATTACTTGATAAATCTCTTCCTAAAACATTAATTTTATTTATATCCATTTCATTATATTCCCTAATCATTTCGAGCCTCCAACTTCTCTTCCGCTTCAACTCTTTTTAAGTAATTTGGTACTAAAGAATGAGCGTTAACTCCTTCTTTCTCTTTATAATAATTATATATTGCATTTAATTCTAAATAAGGCTTAACAGTATTATTATCAATATTTAAAGTACTAATAAATAATTTGCTACCATCTAATTTAGATGCTTCTTCTTTTAATTTTTCAATACTAATATGTTGCTCTTCAAATATACAATTATAATCTTTATCATATATAGCACCATAAACATTATCTCTTCTAGCATCTATCATAGGTATATAGTAATCATAACCAGAATTAGATAATGCATATGCTTTTAAAGATGAAACAGGTATTACATTCTTCTTTAAAGACCAACCAATAGTCTTAGCAATAGTAACACCTATTCTAACACCCGTAAATGAACCAGGACCACTAACAACCATTATTTTGTCTAATTCTCTGGGTTTAACATTAAACTCCTTAAAAAGCGCATTTAATTCACTTAGAGCGTACTTTGAATGCTCATTTACTGAATCAATATCCCTTCTATATACTTTATCATCAATAATTAAACCCACAGTCAATGAAAAAGAAGAAGTATCAATGAATAACGTCTTCATAATACTCCCTCACATAATTCTTCATACTTCTCACCATATGGTGTAATTATAAATAACCTCGTATCTTCATCTACTATTTTAATATTAATTTCCAATCTTTCTTTTGGAAGAGAATCTCTAATAATGTCTGCCCATTCAATTATTACTATTCCATCTTTATAAAAGTATTCCTCTATATTTATCTCATTTGGAGATTCATTTAATCTATAAAGATCCATATGATATAAAGGTAATTCTCCACCATATTCTTTTATAATATTAAAAGTTGGAGAAGTAATAACTTCTTCAATACCTAACGCTTCTGCAAAACCTTTACTAAATACAGTCTTCCCACTTCCTAATTCACCATAAAGACATATGACCATATTTGGAAACTTATCTGCTTCTATATTATGAGCAAGTTCCATTGTTTCTAATTCACTATTTGTAGTTATTTTGTATTCCATTTATCATCACCTAATATTATTATAACTTAAATGATTTTTTTTAACAATAAAAAAAGCATTTATTAAATATAAACGCTTTATATCACTATGTAACTATACTTTTTTATAAACTAACAATTGATTAATTGTACGAGGAGTTTCGCCTTCATATACTGTTAAAGAAATTTTAATAGTATAAGTTCCAACAAGATCAAATACATATGTACTTATTTCTTTACTAAAGCTACCATATAAACTACTTCCATACAATAATTCATCTTGCTCCGGATCACCAGTTGATCCAAGAACGTTAACATATGT
>CAZPCX010000072.1:0-2122 GCA_964585265.1 uncultured Muribaculaceae bacterium
GAACCTACGACCACCCGGTTATGAGCCGGGTGCTCTAACCAACTGAGCTAAGGGTCCAACGCTTAATAATAATATCACAATATTTTTTATTTTTCAATAAGTATTATTTAAAAAATAAAAAAGGTAGTTTTACTACCTTTCTAACATACTTAATAAATTAATTTTAAACATATCTTTATCTGCAGTCTTTTTAGAAATCATTACACCTTTATATGTAGATAATTCTGATTTATGGCCTTCCATAAGTAATTCTTCTGGTGTTATTGTTTCTAATAATATTACACTTTTGTCTTCATATACTGTGTAGTGCAATACCATTTCACCATGTACTTTTGCAAATATATCATCTGTTGGTAATTTTAATTCATATGTCTTTGTATTTTCTTTACTGTTTGTTGAAACTAATTTACCTAATAATTCGCCATTCTTTAATGATTCGTAATATTCGAAAATTAATTTCTTATATGCTAACATGTTGTATTTTTTAACTGAACTTTCTTTTTTGTTAAATTCATTTTCATTCTTGTATTCGAAAATATATCCTTTTGACATAGTTTCAACCCCCTTAATATAATTCAACAACCATTCCTAAAATGGTAAGTAAAGTATAGCACAAATGTTTAATTTTGTCAAATTCAGGGATTGTACACTTTAAATGTAAACTATTCTAAATTAGGTTTATCCCAAGAAGCATAATCACATTTTGGATATAGATTACATCCATAGAATACTTTACCCTTCTTTGTTTTCTTTTCAACTACAGTACCCTCTTTACACTTAGGACACTTACCTATTTCTACTACTTCTCTCTTTTCTTTTTTTATATACTTACATGTTGGATAGTTACTACATGCTGTGAAATCTCCATATTTACCATGTCTTATTACTAAAGGACTATTACATTCAGGGCATAATTCTCCTGTTTCTTTTTGATCTTTTTCCATATTATCAAACGCCTCTTTCAATTTTGGTTCAAAATCTTCGTAAAATTCACTTAATGTTTTAACCCAACTTAATTTACCTTCTGCAATTTCATCTAGTTCACTTTCCATTTTTGCAGTATATTCTACATTAATCAAATAATTAAAATATTCTTGTAATTTCTCAGTTATAGTTACTCCAATTTCTGTAGGAATAAATTTCTTATCTAATATATTTACATAACTTCTATTAACTAATGTTTCCATTGTCTTAGCATATGTAGATGGTCTACCTATACCTAGTTCTTCCATTTCTTTTATTAATTTTGCTTCTGTATATCTAGGAAGAGGTTTTGTAAAATGTTGTTCTTTTTCTATTGAAGATGCAACTATTACATCTGATTTATACTTATCAAATGGTGGTAATATTGCTTCTTCACTCGATTCATAGTCTTTATATACTTTTAAGTATCCATCAAATAATATTACTTGCCCAGTAGCTTTAAACTTGTAATTATTATTGTCTAATACTACTGAAGTTTGTTCTACTTTAGCATCTTTCATTAAATATGCAAGTGCTCTATAATATATTATCTTATATAATTTATATTCATCGGTTGATAAATACTCTTTCATTTTATCAGGTGTTCTATTTATACTTGTTGGTCTAATTGCTTCATGAGCATCTTGAACATTTTCTTTTTTATTTGACTTCTTAACTACTCCTAAATACTCTTGACCATAAGTTTTTTCAATATAATCAAATGTTGATTTAATAAATTCACTACTAATTCTTGTAGAATCAGTTCTCATATATGTTATTAAACCAGTTGTTTCATCTTGTAGATCAATACCTTCATATAACTTTTGTGCTAACATCATTGTCTTTTTTGAAGTAAATCCTAATCTAATACTTGCTTCTTGTTGCAATGTACTTGTAATGAATGGGAATTTAGATTGTTTCTTTTTACTCTTTTTATCTACTGATTCAATCTTAAATGCATTTGATAATTTATTTAATACTTCATCTGCTTCTAATTCGTTTTTTAATTCTATTTTCTTTGTTCCATATTTTTCTAGTTGTGCATCAAAATCTTTAAATTTTGCATCTATACTCCAATATTCTTCTGAAACAAATTTTTCTATTTCTTTTTCTCTATCAACAATTAATTTTAAAGCTACGCTTTGTACTCTTCCTGCAC
>CAZPCX010000073.1:0-2116 GCA_964585265.1 uncultured Muribaculaceae bacterium
TAATAGTTAAATCACTAAATAAGACTTTATCAATTAAATCTTTCATACTTGTTTCGATTTTTAAATCAGATACAATAGATTCAATATCATCATTTATTAATCTAACAGCATCTATTTCGATATCTTTACCTTTACAATTAATAGTTAATTGACCAATTGTAGGTACACTTGGAACTTCTACAATAAAGTCATTTTCATCTTCATAAGATTCAAAATTTAAATTCTTACCATCAAAATTAACAATTAAATCTTCAGTCTTCTTTACATTTCTAAATCTAAACTTATAATTTCTCTTCTCGGGTATTATTCCACTCTTACCTTCAACTGCTCTTACAATTAAAGTATAGTTATTTTCTTGATAATTATAATCAAAAGAAGTCTTTAAATAATATCCTTGTTTATATAAGTTACTATTACCATCATCTTCGTATAAATTATATACATTGCTTCTTCCAGGGAATATATGTATTTCTATATTTTCTGGAGAATCAACCTTATTTCTAATTTCTTGATCAATAGGTATTATTCCACCACTTTTTACAAATACTGGGTAATCTTCGTCTTTAAAGAAAGACACATAAGATCTATCACCAGGAAACTTCTTACCTGTTTTAAAGTCATACCATAATCCAGAAGGTAAATAAAATTTATGTATTACTCTATTCATAATAGTATCTTTTTTATCAGTTATTGGTGATATTAACATCTCTGATCCAAAGTAATATTCATTCTTATATACTGGTTTATCGTATACATCAGGTTGTTTATAATATAAAGGTTGTATTAATGGTATACCATCTTTACTATATTTATAAGCTTCAGTATATATATAAGGCACTAATTTATGTCTTAATTGCATATAGTATTTAACAATTTCAAATGTTTGAACATCCCATCTCCATGGTTCTCTCTTATAGTATTTGCCATAATCTACATGAATTCTAAATATTGGACTAAAACATCCTAATTGAACATATCTTAAATATAATTCTCCATCTTCTATTCCTGAATAATAACCACCAATATCATGGCTCCACCAAGATAATCCAATATTAGAAGAACTTGAATTAACAAATGGTAATAATTTTAACGTTTTAAAACTTACTTTTGTTTTTCCAGAATACAAAATACCATATCTATGAGAAGATATAGTTGAATTTCTCATCATATGCATATTTCTTTTAGATTCTATTCTTCCAGAATCAAGAAAACAATAATGAGATAATAAAAAATTAGTATTTAAATCCGATTTATTATAATAATCATTCCAAAAGAAATCAATTCCAATACCTTCTAATGGATGCAATAATAATTTTAAATATACATCTATAAATTTTGGATCAAATGGTGCAAAAGGAATAGATTTATTCTCTTCTCCACCAAGGTGTTCTTTACATTTAGAATACATATCTTCATGCGTATGTATTCCTTCAACTGGATTATTATATAAACCTACTCTAATGCCTTTTCTATGCATTAATGATATTGTATTTGAAATATTTGGAAACAGCTTAGTATTAAAAGTATATCCTGATAAAATATTCTTCTTACTATCTGTATTTCTAATATGCCAATCTTTATCTAATAATAAAGTTGAGATAGGAATCTCTTCTTTAGTAAATCTTAAAAATAGTTTATTTAATTCAAAATCATTATATGCATAATTCTTACACCACCAATTACCTAAAGCATATCTTGGTATTAATGGTGGATATCCTGTTATTGAAAAATAATCTTTTAAACATAATCCAAAATCTTTTCTATACATAAATAAATATATATCATAAGACTCTGTCTCTCTATTCGAAAAAGTTCCATCTTCATTTATTAACATACTCTTTGAATCATCAATAGATACAAATCCATCAAGAGAATATAAACTCTTCCCAAATTCTGTGTTCTTACCATAATCATCAAGAGACATTAAAGATCCTTCATAATTTTTAACTTCAGGATGTTTAAAATACCATATTCTATCTGTACTCAATAAGTATACTTTTAAATTCTTAATAGAATTAATTCTTCCTTCTTTTAAATATTCTAATCTAAAATATTTAGAAGTAATTTCTAAATATCTATTATCTTGCATAACAGTTACTTTAGGTGCTTCAAAATT
>CAZPCX010000074.1:0-2017 GCA_964585265.1 uncultured Muribaculaceae bacterium
TATTAGGAGGATATATGAAGAAGTTAAAAAGATTTAATTTAGTTATGGGAATTCTTCATTTAGTGCAAGGTATAGCTATGATGATTATCTCACTTACTGTAGATAAGGTAGCTAGTTTTAAACCAACTATTTATTCTTATTTTTTAAAGTTTGATATTACATCTATGAGATTGGTAACAGATACAAAAGAATTATTTGATTTACCATTTGCATTGTTTGTTAGTTTCTTCTTATTATTATCAGCTTTGTTCCACTTTATAATTGTATATTTTAATAAGAAATATAGTTCTGATTTAAAGAAAGGTATTAATAAATTCAGATGGTATGAATATGCATTGTCATCATCATTGATGATTATGTTAATAGCAGTATTATTTGGAGTATATGATATTGGTGCATTAATACTAATATTTGGTTTAAATGCTAGCATGAATTTATTTGGTTTATTGATGGAAGAGATGAATCAATATACTGAGAAAACTAATTGGACTCCATTTTGGTTTGGTTCAGTAGCAGGAATTATTCCTTGGGTAATAATAATTATGTATGCATTTGGTAATTCAGATCCATCTCAAGTACCTTGGTTTGTATATGCGATATTTGGTTCATATTTTGTATTCTTTAATTTATTTCCAATTAATATGATATTACAATATAAGAAGATTGGAAAATGGAAAGATTATATATATGGAGAAAGAGCATATATAATACTAAGTTTAGTTGCTAAAACTATATTGGCTTGGTTAGTATTCTTTGGTGTAATGCAACCAGTATAAACTGTGATTTTATCACAGTTTTTTAATGTATTAGGAGGGTATATGAAAAAGATTTTGTTTGTTTTATTTTGTATTATATTACTATCTGGATGTGCTAAGGAAGAAACAGAATATGTAGGTAAAGTGTCTGCTGATTCTTCTAAGTATTTAGATAAAGGATATATAATAAATATTATAAGAGATATTGAAAGTCTTGGTGATGATGCTGAAAATTATGGTAAAGGATATATAAGAATGACTTTCAATGTTATTGCTGATTATGTTTCTACACATGATTTTGATGATGATGCTAATTATAATATAAAGAAAAAAATAGTTAGTAATGTAAGAGTGGTTAGTGGTCCTAAGAAGGGTATGGCTGAAGAGTTATATGGAAAATACAACACATATTCTGGTGGTGTAGCTTTATTAGGTACTAATAATAGATTTGAAGATATATACCCTTATCCTCATTCAAGTGGTGTACAGTCATCTATTGCAGTTGTAGTAAATAAAATAGCATTGTTTGATTCTGCAAATTATGGTTATTATGAGACTCCTCCTTTATCTCAAGTGTATAGTGATCTAGGTATAACTACAGCAAATGTAGCACTAACGCTTGCATTTAGAGTAGAACTTATTACTGTAGATAATAGAATATTTTATAAAGATTATAGTGTTGTAATGCCACCTAGCACTTATGATATTAGTGGTTCTGAATTTCAAGTTGATTATACAATTAGTGATGTTAATTTAATGGAACCTTTTTTAGAAAAGCAATAAATATATTGACATATAGTTTTAATAGTTTATAATAACATCACATATAAAAAATTATTAGGAGGAAGATTATGAAATTACCAAAGAACATGATTCCGTCAATAGAATATTTTAAACAAGTTGGATTTGTATTTGAAGAAACAAATATGAACGATGATTTTTATGAGGCAAAATTACCAGAAAATTGGAAAACAAAAACAACTAGTTATGACAATGTTTGGTCTGAATTAATAGATGAACATGATAGAAAAAGAGGAATTATACAAAATTGTTATTTAACTGGGAAACCTTATGCTATTATGAAATTATATCCGAGATATAGAAAAGAGAGCAATTTTTATAAAAATAACAGTATATATGAAGTAAAGCTTATTGATCATGATGGATCAACAATATATAAAGTTAGAAGTGAAAGAGCAGATGAAGTTATAAATAACATAAAATCTGTACAACAAATATATGATGATGCCTTTAGATTAGAC
>CAZPCX010000075.1:0-1873 GCA_964585265.1 uncultured Muribaculaceae bacterium
TAACCATCCATCATTAACTGCAAAAGACCAACCAAATCCATCAAATATTGTTTTTATATTTCCAGTACTCTTATCTTTTAAATATATATGCGGATTTCCATTTGTATCAAAACTAGAATAATACTGATTATCACCATCATCAAAGAAATATTGACCATTTACAATATTACCTAAATCATCTTCTTCTACTCCTTGAGATACTAAAGAAGATTGCAATTCATCAATCGTTTTTTTAACCTCTTCTTTACTACAACCAGCAAATAATAATAAAATTAAAAAAACAAATAATATTTTTTTCATATATTCACTCCCTATATAAATATTATATCATTTATTTTAATTTTCTTAAATATTTAGGATTATCAGATGTAATTGTTAATTTATTTGCATATTCATCTAAGAATTCTGTGGAGACTCTTTTTGATAATTCTGCTATATCTTCTATATTGTTTATTGTATAAATTCCAGCATATCCATAAGTCTTAATAATCTCTCTTAACCATTCTTCACTTATTGCATTTCTTTTTGTATAAAAAAACGAACTTAAATTGGCAGTATTTTTTGCTTCTTTATTTAGCTCGATGCTTCCTTTTATTTCTGCGTTTTTTATACCTAAAGATATTCCATCAATAGAAGAAGACCAAATCTTTGTCAACGGTCTTTCAAAATTAAAATCAGCTAGCAACTCTGTCTTTACCATTTTTAAACTCTCTTTTTTTTCTAATTCTCTTAATCTATATAAATTCCAAGGAAAAAAAGATATATGAACCATATTATCATTTAAAGTTTTATATTTAATCAATAATTTTTTTAGTGTTATTATATCTTCTTTTTTCAATATTGTTGACTTAGTTTCTATTTTTATTATCTTATCACCCAGTTTAGATCTATTATCCATTAAAAAATCCAATAAATTACTTAATGTTTGTAAATTATAATTACTATTTTTATTCCATGGTGTATTAATATTATAATCACTTCTTCGGTATCCACATTTTATATTTTTAACTTCATTATAGTTTGTTTTTCCTATTTTTCTTGCTATTTCACTTATATCAGCAGTACTAGAATCATGTATTATAACTGGAATGTGATCTGATGTAAATTGTACATCTAATTCTATTCCATTTATGCAATTTAGAGTATTTTGATTGTTAAATATTGATACTAAATTATCGAGCGAATTCTCTGGATATCCTTCCATTAAAAAACCTAATCTATGTGCTATTAATTTATATTTATCTACGTGTTTCAAAAATGTATTAATTGATTCTATATTATTTGATTTCATAATGTTTACCTTTCAAATTTCAATATATTATATCATAATAAACAAAAAAAGATAGTAATACTATCTCATCATTTTTAAAACTTTTTGTTTTTCTTTATTTGTTTTTGCATCACCATAAAACTTGTCCCAACAATCATTCTTACCGTATTTTTTACATTTTTCAATTAATCCATTAATACAATCATTTTTAAATGTTTCTGATAAATAATAATTTCTTGAAAATTGTTGTGGACAAGTATATTTTTGTAATGGTAATGGTAAATCACCCTCTATAAATTTACTATATCTTATAACATTAACTTCATCTGCGCCTTTTTTAAATAAAAATTCAGGAGAAAAAATTCTTCCAGTATAGAAAACAACATATTTTATATCATCTCTTATATTAAGACTATTAAATTCTCTTATTTTTAATCTTATTTTCTCATTATTTACTATATATAACATTTCACTTTTATCATCTCTTAAGACCTCATCTGTTGGTTTAAGTTGCAAAGTATGATATCCCTTTCCATAGCAAATACGACATACTACTCCAAGTCCTTCCTTTTCCGCACAACCTTTATATATTCCTGTTCCTTT
>CAZPCX010000076.1:0-1856 GCA_964585265.1 uncultured Muribaculaceae bacterium
ATTTCATCAACCAAAAGTTTCTTCCTTCTATTGATACAGAAGAAGATGTTGTATTTGATAAGAATATAAGCATAATATAAGCAATAATTAATAATGAGAATACATCCATATTATTAGTGCTTATTTCCATTGTTTCTAATATTTTATCTACTGAATAAAAAGCTGTAGCTACTGCCATTATTAATAGCATTATTAATCCCAATGCTGTATTTAATACATATATTGGAGAAGAAAAATATCTTTTTGCTTCTTTTATAATTAATGCCTTATTTTGAGTAGATGCTTTTAATTGTTTCATTTTATAATTCTTCTTAGATTTTTGTTCATGTAGTTTTGATATTATCTTTTTATAACTCTTATTAAATATTGTAAAGAATAAATATACTACTCCAATATTAATTCCAATATATATTAATAAAGAATATATATCATTATTTATTAACATCATATTTATTAAATGAAATGGATACATTCCATATTTAATTATATTATCTATTACTTCTTTATTTTCAGAAAACATTAATAAGAATTTTTGAGCATTAGCCATAAAATAATATATTCCAAATATAAGTAAAAGTGAAAATATCATTTCAAACATATTTTTTGATCTAGACATAGATGTTAATTTTGCTACTAAATATCCAAATATACTAGCTAATGCTGTTGGAATAATAGTAACAAGTAATATAATAAATAAAATATATAAATAAAATATTGGACTAACACTAACATTTAACAAATATATTACAATTGAAGGTATTAAAAATATTAGTGAAAATAATAAATTCATAAAAAGTATGCTTAAAAACCTACTAGCAAATATCTTCTTTGATTTAATAGGCATAGAAAATAATAAATCATTATCTTTACTATCAAATAATCTTGATTTAGCACTAAATATAGTAAACATAAAGCAAGCAAAAGATGCCATTACAACAAACATCAAAATCATATATGGTAATAAATTATATTTAGATAAGAAATCTGCTGCTGTTTTAGCATATATAGTCATTGAAAACCCTATAGATCCAATTATATATAATGCTAACAATCCATATAATAATAACTTTGTCTTCTTAGTTTTCTTTAATTTATCAATTCCAAAAGTATTTCTTAAATCTTTCTTTAATAATAATGCTATCTCTCTCATTTATCATTCAACTCCAAGAATATTGTTTCAAGATTCTTAGCTTGTTTTTCTTTTGATAAATCAACTGATAAAACTAATTTCCCATCTTTAATAATTCCCACTTTATTACATAATTTTTCTACAACTTCTAATACATGTGAAGAAAAGAATATTGATGCTCCTTCTTTGCACATATCTTTCATTATTGTTTTTAATTTGTGACTAGCATTTGGATCTAAACCTACAAAAGGTTCATCTAATATTAATAATTTAGGTTTATGAAGTAGCGCTGAAATTATAACTAATTTTTGTTTCATACCATGAGAATAACTAGATATTAAATCTCCTAAAGTATTAGTTAAATCAAAAATATCAGCATATTTCTTAATTTCTTCTTCTCTTTCTTCTTTAGATATATTAAATATATCCGCAATAAAATTTAAATAATTAATTCCAGTATAAGAAGTATATATATCTGGAGTATCTGGTATATAAGCTATTTGTTTTTTAACTTCAATAGGATTATCTTTTATTGATATACCATTAACAAGTATATCTCCTTCTTCAAAGTCAATAATACCAACTATAGATTTAATAGTTGTAGTTTTACCAGCACCATTATGTCCAATAAAACCATAGATTTCTCCATCTTCTACCTTAATGTTTAAATCATCTACTGCTTTCTTTTTATTTTTAGAATAAGTTTTTGAAAAATTCTTTATTTCTA
>CAZPCX010000077.1:0-1855 GCA_964585265.1 uncultured Muribaculaceae bacterium
GTAGCTACTTCGACTGCAAAACAAGTTTTAACTCAAAAGATAAGAGAAGCTGAAAGAACTAGTATTATGAGTGAGTTTAATGGTAAACAAGATGAATTATTAGTTGGTATGGTTTCTAGAGAAGATGCAAATAATTACTATATTGATTTAGGTAGAGCTCATGGAATATTACCTAAATTAGAATTAATTCCTAATGAAGAAATAAAGATGGGATCTAGTATTAAAGTATATGTAACTAAAATTGAAGATACTGGTAAAGCACCATTAATATTATTATCTAGAACTCATTATGGATTTATTAAAAGATTATTAGAAAATCAAATTCCAGAATTAAAAGAAGGAATAATAAGTCTGTATGCTGTTGTTAGAGAACCTGGTAGTAGAAGTAAAATAGCAGTATATTCTGATAACTCAAAAATTGATGCTGTAGGAGCATGTATAGGTGAGAAGAGTAGCAGAATAATGAGTATTATAAAAGAATTAAGTGGAGAAAAGATGGATATAGTGCTTTATGATAAAGATCCTGCAAAATTCATTAAAAATGCATTAAGTCCAGCAAAAGATATTAATGTAATTATTACTGACGAAAAACACAATCAAGCAATTGTTGTAGAGCAAGGAGAACAATTATCACTAGCAATTGGTAAAAAAGGACAAAATGTTAGATTAGCAGCAAGACTTACTAAGTATAAGTTAGATATTAAGACTCCTGAGCAATTACAAGAAGAGGGTATTAATATTAAATTTGAATAAGGAAGTGAATTATGAGTAATAAAATTCCTATGAGAAGTTGTGTAATTACAAAAGAAAAATTACCAAAATCAGAATTAATTAGAGTAGTAAGAACCACTAATGGAGAGGTTATTATTGATTTAAAAGGTAAGATTAATGGTAGAGGAGCATATATTAAAAAGGATATAAAGATTATACAACAAGCACAAGCTAATAAAGTATTAGAAAGACATCTAGAAGCAACTATAAGTGATGATCTTTATGAACAATTAGTTAAATCAGTAAAATAGAAAGAGGTGATGTATCATGATGAGTATATTGGAATATGCAAATGATATAAAAGTATCTGTTAAAGATATAATGAATAAATGTAAGGAATTGAATATCGAGTTTGAAGATGAAAATTCAATGTTAACTGACGATAGCATTGTAGAACTTGATAGTGCTTTAAATTACGTTAATAAGCAATCAGAAGAAGTTAACGAAGAAGAAATATTAGATGAGATTGCTGAAAAGATAGTTTCTACTATTGGTGTAGATGATACTATTAAGATGGAAAAATTAAAGAAGAAAAGCACAATTAATCCAGAAGATTTTGCTAATAAAAAAAGAAATATGTATAAAAACAAAGAAAAATTAATGTCAAATGCACCAACTAAACAAGATAATTTAATAATATATAAAGATGGAATGACTATTAATGATTTAGCACAATTATTACAAGTTAATGCAGTTGAATTAATTAAAAAATATATAAGTCTTGGAGCAATGGTAAATATTAATTCTCCAATAACATTTGAAGATACTGAATTAGTAGTAATTGATTATGATAAAGAATTGAAGAAAGAAGAAACACAAGATGCTACTAATTTTGAAAAATTAGAAATATTAGATACTGATGAATCTTTAGAAGAAAGACCACCAGTAGTTACTATTATGGGACATGTAGACCATGGTAAAACTAGTTTATTAGATGCAATAAGAAAAACTAGTGTTGCTAGTGGTGAAGTAGGTGGAATAACTCAAAATATAGGAGCATATCAAGTTGAGTGTAATAATAAGAAAATAACATTTATAGATACTCCAGGACATGCTGCATTTACAGAAATGAGAGCAAGAGGAG
>CAZPCX010000078.1:0-1810 GCA_964585265.1 uncultured Muribaculaceae bacterium
GTCTAAATAGTGTATTAAATGAGAATACTAAAGTAAATATATGTATTGAAACAATGTCTGGTAAAGGAACTGAAATTGGTTATAAGATTGATCACTTAAAATATATAATTGATAATGTAAAATATAAAGATAAAGTAATGATATGTTTAGATACGTGTCATTTAAATGATGCGGGTTATGATATAAAGAATTTCGATTTAATATTAGATGAAATTGATAATAAGATTGGTATTGATAAAATAGCCTGTATTCATATTAATGACAGTAAGAATAATATATCTGATAAGAAGGATAGACATGCTAATATTGGTTTTGGTACTCTTGGATTTGATACTCTAATAAATATAATACATAATAAGAGATTAGATAATATACCAATGATATTAGAAACACCATATGTAGATGACTATCCACCATATAAATTTGAAATAGAAATGATTAGAAATAAAGTATTTGATCCAAATTTATTAGATAATATAGTAAATTATTATAAAAACAAGTAAAAATACTTTTACTTTTCAAACTAATTTGATATAATGTATGGGAAACGAAAAGGAGCGATTAATTATGGCAAAAGCAGGCAATAGAGAAAGAATAACTTTATTTTGTTCTATATGCAAAGCAGAGAACTATAGAACTATTAAAAATAAAAAGAATACTGTTGATAGAATGGAATTAAATAAGTTCTGTCCTAGATGTAAAAAAGTAACATTACATAAAGAAAAGAAATAAGCCAAAAGCTTATTTTTAAACGGAGGAAAACATGATTAATATTAATGAAATTAAAAACGGAATGACAATTGAATATGAGAATAATATATATATTATAATGGAGTTTCAACATGTTAAACCTGGTAAAGGTCCAGCATTTGTTAAAACAAAGTTAAGAAATTTAAGAACTGGAGCTAATATTGAAATAACTTTTAATTCTAATATAAAAGTAAGTAAAGCTAATATTCAAAAACAAAAGGTTCAATATTTATATAATTCTTCAAATTCATCTGTATTTATGAATTTAGATACATATGAACAAATAGAAATAAATAAAGAAAAAATTGGAGATGAATTAGACTTATTAACTGAGAATCTAGAATTAAATGTAATATTCTTTGAGAATGAATTTCTAGGTGTGGAATTACCAGATAAAATTGAAATGAAGATTATTAGTTCTGATCCAGGAGTTAAAGGTAATACAACTTCAACTGCAACTAAAGAAGCTAAATTAGAGACTGGATTAGTAATTAAAGTACCAATGTTTATAAATGAAAATGATATTGTTATTATATCTACAAAAGACAAGAAATATGTATCTAGAAAATAAAAAAGAAACTATGTTTCTTTTTTTATAATATTGGTGCAATAATAGTTGCTACTATTCCAAATAACATTGCTAATAATGCAAACCAAGCTACAATTTTAATTGTTTTCTTTTTCATGATACACCTCGAATAAATTATAACATAAATATATGATACGTGATATAATTTTATTGGTGATATATATGAAAAAAGTTGTAATAGGAATGAGTGGGGGAGTAGATTCTTCTGTTGCTGCATACTTATTAAAAGAGCAAGGATATGAAGTAATTGGATTATTTATGAGGAATTGGGATTCTAGTGTTAATAATGATATTATTGGTAATCCTAATATAAATAATTCTATATGTCCTCAAGAACAAGATTATAATGATGCTAAAGATGTATGTGATAAGTTAAATATACCATTATATAGAGTAGATTTTGTAAAAGAATATTGGGATAATGTATTTACATATTTTTTAGATGAATTAAAGAGTGGTAGAACACCTAAT
>CAZPCX010000079.1:0-1781 GCA_964585265.1 uncultured Muribaculaceae bacterium
TGTATAACTATCTGTTGTTGTTTTTATACATGATGTTCCACTTAATGTATATCCTATTGGACATACTGGACTTGACGTATAACTATCTGTTGTTGTTTTTATACATGTTTTACTTGTTGGATTATATATATATCCTGTTGCACAATTTATTGTTGCATTAACAGTACTTGTACTTGGTTTCTCACATTTCTTAGATATATTATTATACGTATATCCTGTTGCACAATTTATTGCTGCATTTACTGTTTCACCAGTTGTTTTTAAACATGTTTTACTTGTTGGATTATATATATAACCAGTAGCACATTCTATTGTTGCATTAACAGTACTTGTACTTGGTTTCTCACATTTCTTAGATGTAGTATTATATGAATATCCTGTTGCACAATTTATTGTTGCATTCTTAGTGTCTACAGAACTTGTTGTTTTAACACATTTAGAACCATTATAATTATATCCTGATATACATCCATAAGAATCTACTACTTTCTTATCAATTTGTCTATAAAATTGATATTGAGTTTGTAATTCCTTTTCTTTTTCATCAGTTATATCACATAATTCATCACAAATTTCGTAACAACCTAAGTATTCCACAACATAATCAGTCTTACTTGGACATGATAATGTAGTTTTAATTAAATACTCGTTTTCCATTCTTACTATTTCTACAAATGATTTATTAATATCACATGACTTATCATCACTATCTACGAACGGAAGAATCATCTTATTCTCTAACATTTCTGCTAAAGTAAGAGTAACTTTATCTCCTACCTTTTTAGGTAATCTTTCTGCAGTATAGTAGCTTTTAGCTACTTCAGTCATTCTCTTTATATTCTCTCCGAAAATCCTGTCATATACTGGATTTAAATTTGGCATTGGAAACAACCAAATTAATAAAAATACAAAAAGCAATACTAATAATACTTTAATTATTATATCTCTTAACATAAATCCTCTTTCTTCATTATACATATCGAATTTCCCCCTTTTTCGATTGATGGGCGCTATTATAACACCAACACCTGTTTTTGTCAAGTATTGTACAATTGTAATGCTAATAATAAAGTCAACCCTTTTAAAATAAGAGTTTAATAAAGTTATTATGATTTTTATTTATTTAAGACCTCTATCTATATTTTACCACATTTTACAAACAACCACACTAAAGGTTGTATAAATACTTATATATATTATATAATATATATATTAAAAATAATAAATAAGGGGGAATATAATGAAAAAAATAATTAAACATTTAACATTCGTATTTATATTCTTCTTTATGTTTATTTTACAAGCAAAAGCAGAAGAAATAAAAATATCTGTAATTAATTACAATGGTGTATTTGTTAGAACAGATGCAGGAACTACATATACAGCATTAAAACACAATGAATCAGATATTCTTTTAAAAACGGGTCATTCAGTTACTATAATTGAAGAAAAACTTGATACTGGAGGGATAATCTGGTATAAAGTCGATTTTTCATATTATAGCACCGCTTATAGCGGTTATATTAGAAGTGATTTAATAACTACTAATACATATACAATTGAAGATACATATGAACAATTATTAATTGATGAAGGATTTCCAACTAGTTATATTAGAAAATTAAAAGAATTACATGCACAATATCCAAATTGGATATTCAAAGCTCTACCTACTGGATTAGATTGGGAACAATCAGTACAATCACAAAGTGTGGTTGGATTAAGTTTAATATCAGGTATTAGAGATGTATCTTATCGTTCTACAAAACCAGGAGCTTATA
>CAZPCX010000080.1:0-1586 GCA_964585265.1 uncultured Muribaculaceae bacterium
TATTCTTAAGTTTATCTTTCTTGTTATTAAAATAATAATTTGATCTCCAATTTTTAAAGTATTTATTTAATATTTCAAATGATTTATTTAAGAATACTTTAATATCTTTTCTAGTTTTTAAATATAATGCTTTTTCATTATATATTAATAATTTTTTTATTGTTAAATATTCTAGTTCTATTAGAAATTCTTTTGATACCTTTTGTGTTTTAAAGTGTTTTATTAATGACTCTAATGCTATGAATATATCAAATAGTTTATTACTTATTGTAAGTGACTCTCCTTGAAAGTTATATACATAGTAATATAATGGTTTATCTATTTTTGATATTCTTTTTGCTTCATATAGTATTTTAGGTATTACTTCAAAATCTTCATATTTAATATTCTCTTTAAATTTATATTTATTGAATAATTCTCTTTTATATATCTTATTCCAAGGACATGGATGTATTATATTTAATAGTTTAGGATTAGTCTTTAAGTTTGAATACATATCTTTAGTACCATTATCTTTATATATATTCTTATTATTATTTATTGCATAATAATCACATATTACTATATCTGAATTACTGCTTTCTATTTCTTCTAACATTAATTTATACATATCTTTGTGTATATAATCATCTATATCTACAAATCCAATATACTTTGATTTTGCTAAAGATATTCCTAAATTTCTAGCTGCTCCTGGTCCTTTATTCTCTTGTGTATATACTTTTATGTTCTTACTTTTATATTTGTTTAATATATCTAGACTATTATCTGTAGATCCATCGTTTATTAATATTACTTCTATATCTTTTTGTGTTTGTTTCTCTAATGATTTTAAACATTTATCTATATATTTACTAGCATTATACACAGGTATTATTACACTTATTTTATACATATTACTTATTCCTTTTCTTATTAAATAACTTTGCCACAAAATATGTTATTTCTTCACTCTTATTTATTGCATAAGTCTTACCTAATGCTTTACCACCTATTGTTAATGCTGCTATTATACTTGATATTAATAATATCATTATTGTCTTATTAACATTCAATATTGGAGATAATGCTATAGCTACTGCTATACCACTAGCACCACTTATTATATTACATATATCTCCTACTACATCATTACAAAATGATGCTATCTTTGGAGATATCTTTGCTAGTTTAATTGCTGTTTGAGCAGTACCTATTTTCTTAGATGCCATTGCATGGAATCCTTTAGTTTCTGTTGTAGCAACAGCAATACCAATAACATCAAATAATACTCCTATTGATATAAATAATAATATTATTATTATTCCAAATATAATATTTAAGTCATTTAATACTAAGTTAGATAAAAAAGTTAATAATGCTGTAATAATAAATGATATAAATGTAATTTCTATTATCCATTTGTAATCCTTTTTCATGTAATCACCAAATAAATTATATCATATAATAAAAAAAATATTAGTATAAACTAATATTATTGTGGTATTAATATAGGAAATATTGCATCTTAGGTCAAGTTGGTTTTCCCTTATTCTTACATTTTATTACTAAAATGCAGTTCCCTTTTAAAAGAATAAATATATCAT
>CAZPCX010000081.1:0-1503 GCA_964585265.1 uncultured Muribaculaceae bacterium
TTATCTTTTATCTTTTGAGGATTTTTTGCATTATCAGTTAATGCTTGCATATCCGCAATAAAAACAAACTGATTATATTGATCAGATTCTTGTAATTCCAATCTTTTCTTAAGAGAACCAACATAGTGACCTAAATGTAATCTTCCTGTTGGTCTATCTCCTGTTATTAAATTATATTTCATAACACCACTTCCAATAAAATAATTATATCATATTAAAATATAGATTATATACATATTATTTTTTTATTTGTTCCCAAGTATTATTTCTACCAAAATGACCATAAGCAGCAAGTTCATAATATATAGGTTTCTTTAAATCTAATTCATCTATTATATTTTGTACATTAAAATTATAATTGTCATTTACATATTTTAATATAACTTCTTGAGAAACCTTTGAAGTATTAAAATCATTTATATTAATTGATATACAACTTTCTTCTCCAATTACATATGCAACTTGTATTTGACATCTATCCATATATTTATTTGCAACTAAATTCTTTGCAACATATCTAGCATAATATGCAGCACTTCTATCTACTTTAGATGGATCTTTACTACTAAAACAACCTCCACCTACTGGGCAATAACCACCATAAGAATCTACAACAATTTTTCTACCAGTTGTTCCAGAATCACCAAAGGAACCACCTAATATAAATGTTCCACTCATATTAATTAACATTCTAGTATTCTCATCAATAAGATTATTGTCAACAACTGGTAATATTACATTTTTTATAATTGTTTCTCTTAATACATCTAAAGAAATATCTTTAGTATGCTGTGTTGCAATTACTATATTATCTACTCTCTTTGGTTTACCATTTTCATACTCAACCGTTACTTGTGTTTTACCATCTGGTAATAAAAAATCTACTTCTCCACTCTTTCTATAATCACTTAATCTTTTAGCAAGCTTATTTGCTAACATTATTGGTAAAGGCATTAACTCTTCAGTATCGTTACATGCATAACCAAACATAATACCTTGATCCCCTGCACAAGTCTTAGTATTATTAACCATATTTGATATCTCTTGAGATTGTTTAGATACCTTTACAATAACTTTATAATCTTCATTATATCCAATATCTTTTAATACCCATCTAGCTATACTAGGATAATCTAATATGGCATTAGTAGTAGCTTCACCATATATCAATATTAAATCATCCTTAATAGTTGCTTCTACTGCCATCTTACTATTAGGATCCTGTTCTAATGCACAATCCAATATCCTATCTGCAATCTTGTCACAAATCTTATCTGGATGCCCTTCTGTAACTGATTCACTTGTAAATAAATAATTATTCATAAAAACTCCTTCTTCTCTCTTATCAAAAAAAAAGACTCCTGATGGAGTTTTTATTTCTATATAAAAATCTCTATCATCGATAATAGCTTTACCACCTTACATTTGCAGGTTGGTACGAGTTCATAGAGCTAATTCTCTCCCTCGTTCTTGATAAAAGTTAAACTAATTTTTTTTTGGTGC
>CAZPCX010000082.1:0-1461 GCA_964585265.1 uncultured Muribaculaceae bacterium
AGCAAAAGAAACATATGAATTGATAGAAAGGTTATAGTATGTACAAAGAAATATTCAAGTTAATTAAGAAATATGACAGTATTGTTATTGCAAGACATGTAGGTGTTGATCCTGATGCATATGGGTCTCAAATAGCATTAAAGAGTATTATATTAAATTCGTTTCCTAATAAGAAAGTATATGCAGTTGGATCAGGTTCTGCAAAGTTTAGATTTATTGGAGAATTAGATAAAGTAGATCCAATTATATATAAAGAATCTTTATTAATAGTATTAGATACACCAATTAAAAAGAGAGTAGATATTGAATCTACTGAGGGTTTTGCATACACTTTAAAAATTGATCATCATCCAATTGATGAGAAGTTCTGTGAATATGAATGGATTGAAGATACTGCATCAAGTGTTTGTCAAATGATATATGATTTATGTAAGAATACTAAGTTTAATCTTACTAAATATGCTGCTGAAAGAATCTTTATAGGTATTATTGCTGATACAAATAGATTTATGTTTAGTTATTCAACTCCATATACTTTAAAGGTCGCAGCTGATTTAATAGAAAGTTTTTCAATTGATACTTCTGAAATATATAGTAAATTATATATGAGAAGTATTAGTGAATTAAAATTACAAGGTTTTATTTCTCAAAATATGAAAATAACTGAGAATGGTTTTGGTTATATTTTAATAACTGATAGTATGATAAAGGATTTTGGAGTAGATGCTGCTAGCGCTGGTAATATGGTTAATAATTTTACTTATATAGATGAGTTATTAGTATGGGCAACTTTCTCTGAAGATGTTAAACAAAATCTAGTAAGAGTATCTATTAGATCTAGAGGACCTGTTATTAATGAAGTTGCTAATATATATGGTGGTGGAGGACATAAGCAAGCTAGTGGTATTAAGATAGATAATTTTGATAAAGTAGATGAAATAGTAAGTAAAATTGATGAAGTTTGTAAGAAGTATAAAGAAGAGCAAGACATTGAATAATTTGCAAATAACCATTGTATTTGCTATAATTTACTTGGTGATATTATGAAAATTACTAGCGTTGAATTACCAGCAGTTGCTATAAGACAGAGTCAATATCCAAATGATTCTTTACCTGAATTCCTAGTAGTAGGAAGATCAAATGTAGGTAAGAGTAGTTTTGTTAATGTATTAATAAATAGAAAAAACTTTGCTAGAGTATCAAGTAAACCAGGTAAAACTCAAACTTTAAATTTTTACTTTATTAATAAAGATTTTTATATAGTAGATGTTCCTGGTTATGGATATGCTAATGTTGATAAAACAAAACAAATGAAATTTGGTAAGATGATTGAAGATTATCTTGCAAACAGAAAATGTTTAAAAGAAGTATTTATGCTTGTAGATTCAAGACATAAACCATCTGAAGATGATGTTCTTATGTATAATTTCTTAAAGTATTTTAAACTAAAAGTTAAAATAG
>CAZPCX010000083.1:0-1318 GCA_964585265.1 uncultured Muribaculaceae bacterium
CCATTCTATCAGTTGTACCAATATATAGAATATCTAATTTTTTTTCTTTTTCTTTAAACTTGTCAATGATAGCCAATGCAGGATAAATATGTCCTCCACTACCACCAGCACTTATAATTATTTTCATTTAATCACCTACTCAATTATATCATATATAACATATAACAATAGTTCTATTACTTGTTACTGTAAACATATATATCTATCTTTTTATTACCATAATCTCTTGTTTTTAATAATTTTAATTTATTAAAACTACAATTAATATCGGTACTGTATTCACATACAATTATACCTTCATCATTAATAAGATTATTATCAACAATATAATTAGTAATCTTACTATAAACATTAAATTCATATGGAGGATCTAAAAATACTATATCAAATTTAATATTATTATCTGAAAAATATTTTAAAGCATCTGAATAATCTTTATTAATAATAGTTGTTTTTGAATCTATGTTTAAATTATCAATATTACTATTTAATACTTCAATAGCTTTTTTATTATTATCTACAAAATAACAATGATTAGCATAATTACTTATAGCTTCTATTCCTAATGAACCACTTCCAGCAAATAAATCTAAACAAGTTGATTCACTAATGTGTTCTTGAATCATTGCAAATAATGATTCTTTTACTTTATCCATAGTTGGTCTAGTAGAATCTAAATCATAACCAATTAACTTCCTACTTCTTAAATAACCACTAATAACTCTCATATTATTCTTTCTCAATATCTTTGATAAAATCATCAATTGTCATTATTTTGTTATCAATCTCTTCTAAATTTACTTCCCTTGTTTCTTCTATAATATCTTTTTCTTCCATTAATTCACATATTGAATATATATCTGTTACTTGTTTCTTAGTAATACTAGAACCTATACTAGATTTATCCATTATTGGTAATTCGCTATTTTTAATAAACATAGTTTCATTAGTATTTACAACACCAATTGTTTTTCTAGAATCTAATACTAATGCTTTTACTATATATTGTGGTATAGATTTTAATTGTTTAGCAATAGCAGATCCTTTTCTAGCTCTTGTTGCTATTTCAATATCTTTTATTCTAATTCTCTTACCAGTACCCTTATCAGTAATTATTGTTAAATTCTCTTGCATATTATCATCAATAAATCCAGTTACTACAACATCATTTTTTAAACTAATTGCTTTAACTCCAGTTGTTTTTAAACCTGTTACAGTTACTTCTGAAATATTAAATTTCAATGCATAACCATTCTTAGTTATTATAATTATATATTCTCCATTACTTGTTGATATATTTACCACTTCATCTTTATCT
>CAZPCX010000084.1:0-1275 GCA_964585265.1 uncultured Muribaculaceae bacterium
TTAATTTCCACCATTTCATAAGCTTCAATTATATCTTGTTCTTTTATATCATTATAATTTTCTAGTGTTATTCCACATTCAAATCCTTTTTTAACATCTTTAACAGAGTCTTTTTCTCTTTGAATAGATCCTATAACAGTATCAAATACTACAACACCATCTCTAATTAATCTTGCTTTAGAGTTTTGTTTAATTACTCCAGAAGTAACCATACCACCTGCTATTGTTCCAATCTTAGAAAATTTAAATATCTTTCTTACTTCAAAATCTCCATTTATCTTTTCTTCATATTCTGGATCTAACATACCTTTCATAGCAAGTTCTAACTCTTCTACCACTTTATATATTATATTATATAGTCTTACATCAACACCATATTCTTTTGCCATTTCAGTTGTCTTTGATGCTGGTTTAACATTAAATCCAATTACTATAGCATCAGAAGCATGAGCAAGTATAATATCACTTTCAGTTATTGTTCCAGTTGCACTTCTTATTATATTTACTTTAACTCCAGATACTTCAATTTTCTCTAATGATTTTTTAACTGCTTCTTCACTACCTTTAACATCTGTCTTTAATACTATATTAACTTCTTTAACTCCAGATTGTATTTTATTAAATAAATCTTCCATAGTAAGAGTTACTACAGCAGCTTCTCTCTTTTGTTTTGCTTTTATCTTTCTAGTTTCTGCTATTGCTCTTGCTTTTCTTTCATCTTCAAATGCCATAAATTTATCTCCAGATGTTGGAATATCATTTAATCCAGTTATTTCTATAGGCATACTTGGTAATGCTTCTACTAAATCTTCTTGTTTATCATTTCTTAATGTTCTAACTTTACCATATGTAGTACCAACTACTATTGGATCTCCTATTCTTAATGTTCCATTTTGTATTAATAACGTAACAAGAGGTCCAAGGTTCTTATCAGCTTTTGCTTCTACTACAGTTCCTAAAGCATATCTATTTTTATTAGCTTTTAATTCTAACATTTCTGAATTTATAAGAATTGTTTCTAATAAATCACATATACCTTCTCCAGTTACTGCAGATACTTTTACAAATGGTACTTTACCACCATATTTCTCAGATGTTATACCATTTGCTGCCATTTCATTGATAACCTTCTCTGGATCAGCACCTTTTTTATCTATTTTATTAATAGCTACTATAATAGGTACTTTTGCAGCTTTAGCATGATCTATAGCTTCTAATGTTTGAGGTTTAATTCCTTCATCCGCTGCTACAACTATTATTACAATATCAGTTATA
>CAZPCX010000085.1:0-1188 GCA_964585265.1 uncultured Muribaculaceae bacterium
CCAAAACACATATAGCCCGTTGGTGAAGGGGTCTAACACATCGCCTTCTCAAGGCGACATTCATGAGTTCAAATCTCATACGGGTTACCAATATAAATTATCTAGTGAGAACTAGATTTTTATTAAAAAAATTTTAGCACTCGATATTGACAATTGCTAAAATTAATGATAATATTTAATCATGGAGGTGATGTTATGAATTTAATCACTAGAGATCCTTTATTGGGAAGTTTGTTTGAAGACTTTTACGAATCGAGAAAACAAAATTACATAATGAAGTCTGACATATATGAAAAAGATGGAAAATATGTTATAGAAACAGATATTCCTGGTTTTAAAAAGGATGATGTAAGCATTGATTATGATGATGGATACATAACTATTACAGCTAAAAAAGAAGAAGTAATAGAAGATGACACAAATTACATCAGAAGAGAACGTCATTATGGCGAATCTACAAGAAGTTATTATGTTGGCAATATAAATCAAGATGAAATCAATGCCAAGTTCGAAAATGGAACATTAAAAATAACGGTTCCAAAAGAAGAAATAAAATCAAGTGTTAAACAAATTCCGATAGAATAAAATGATGCAGCACATATTTGTGCTGCTATTTTTTTCCTTTTAAGAGGTAGTTATATGAGTATATTAATGACAAAAATTGATTTAGAAAACGCAAAAAAATTAATCGAGAAAAATCAGAGAGGTAAGAAATATAGTTCTGTTTTTCCTTTTGCAACTGAAAATATAGATGGATATTTTAAAAATATTGATTTTAAAAATAAAAATATATTGTCAGTTTGTTCTTCGGGAGATCATGCCTTGAATTCCATCCTATTTGGTGCTAAAAATGTCGATACTTTTGATAGAAATATATTGACTAGCTATTATTTAAAATTAAAAGTTGCAGCAATATTATCTTTAGAATACGAAGAGTATTTAAGATATTTTTTGTATTATAATAAAATTGATTCAAGTAAATCATCGAGATTCTTTGGTAAAAAGACATATAATAAAATAAGAGAGAACTTGAATATTAATGATAAAACTTTTTGGGATGGATTATATTCAATAAAAAGCGGTTATGATATTAGAAGTTCAAAGATGTTTAAGTCTTCCGAAGTTGCATTTAAAATTATGGAAGATCAAAATCCATATTTAAAGAAAGATAATTACTATAAATTAAAG
>CAZPCX010000086.1:0-1035 GCA_964585265.1 uncultured Muribaculaceae bacterium
TAAGGCAGGTGCTCTAACCAATTGAGCTAGTCCTCCAATTAATAGACGTATATTAATATAGCATTTATTTAAAAACATTGTCAATACAAAATGGCTTTTTTTAGACCATTTCATTTATTTTCTTATCTATCCAATTTTGAAAATTGTTCTTTAATTTTTCAAATCCAGTTCCTGTTTGTTTAATTATTTTCCTTTTATTGTTTTTAATTATATAATCAATATTCTTTATTGATAACTTCATTTGACTTGTTTCGTTGTCAATATCTAGTATTTTAACATTTATAGTATCTCCAATTTTACAAAAATCCTGGATGTTTCTAACAAAATCAACAGATATTTCAGATATATGAATTAAACCACTAAAATAATTGTTTAATGATATGAATACTCCATAATCTTTTATACCAGTAACTTTACCAGAAACAATGTCTCCTACTTTATATTCCAACTTAATCACCTCAAAATGCGTATTATAATTATATCATTTTTGTATTAATATATATACTTTCCTTTACAATAAAAGTAAATAATTGTATAATTTTAATGGTGATTATATGGAAATGGAAAAGAAAATAGAAGAAATATTAAGCAAAGTAAGACCTTATTTAAACGAACATGGTGGAGATGTGGAATTTTTAAACTACGATGATGGAATTGTATATGTTTCACTAGTTGGTGTATGTGCACATTGTAGTCATGCAAGTGATACAATAACAAATATGATTGAATCATCACTTACATTTGAATTACCAGAGATAAAAAAAGTTGTCAATGTAGATAGGAGTATTTAGATGGAATTAAATGAAGTAGCAATTAATAAATTGAAAGAAAGAGGAGTTTCATTAAATGATATTGCAGAAGTAACTCTTTTTCTTCAAACAAAATATGTTGAAGGTTTGACTTTAGATCATTGTCTTAATGAAGTAAAAAATGTAATAGCAAAAAGAGAAAGCATAAATGCAATATTAACAGGTATTGCTTTAGATGAAATGGCTGAAAAAAGATTAATAGATAAAAAACTATGTGACATTATAA
>CAZPCX010000087.1:0-1015 GCA_964585265.1 uncultured Muribaculaceae bacterium
AGACTGATAATAAGTTATTTAATATGTATAATAATTTAAAAGGCAATGAATTAAAGGTATCTGATTTTATGGATCATAAAGATGGTTCTTTTGATTATGCAACTACTCAATATGAGAATAAGTATATAGCAGAATCTGTACCTGAATGGAATAAAGAAACCTGTATTCAATGTAATCAATGTTCATTTGTATGTCCTCATGCTGCTATAAGACCATACTTGTTAAATGAAGAGGAATATAACAATGCTCCTGAAAGTATTAAGGCAGTATGTAAAGATGCCTTAGGAAGCAATTATAAGTATGTAATAGGTATATCTAAAGAATTCTGTACAGGATGTGGTTTATGTGTTAATACATGTCCTACTAAGTCATTAAGTATGAAATCTATTGATTTAATTTTAGAAGAGAATCCATATTTAAAGACTGTAAGTGAGAAAAAAGAAATGATTAATAATACTATTAAGGGATCTCAATTTAGTAAACCATTATTTGAATATAGTGGAGCTTGTGCTGGATGTGGAGAGACTCCTTATATTAAATTATTAACTCAATTATTTAAAGAAAGATTAGTTATAGCAAATGCTACTGGATGTTCATCTATTTATGGAGGATCATTTCCAAATATTCCATATAAATTACCATGGGCTAGTTCATTATTTGAAGATACTGCTGAATTTGGATATGGATTATCAATTGGAGATACTATTAATAGAGAGAGATTAAAAAATATTATTGAAAATAATATTTCAAAATACGATTCTAAGAACAAAGAATTATTAAATAAATTATTATCTAATTATGAAGATTATGGTATATCTTTAGATGTATATAATAATTTAGATTATAGTTTATTACCAGAAATAATACCTTTAAAAGAATACATAATTAAAAAGAGTGTATGGATAATTGGTGGAGATGGATGGGCTTATGATATTGGATTCCCTGGTATAGATCATTTACTAAGTTCTAATGACAATGTTAATATGCTTGTATTAGATACTGAAGTATATTCTAA